>DASYOA010000250.1:0-6826 GCA_036008265.1 Opitutaceae bacterium | reverse complement strand
CGGCCATGAGCAAAAGCCATAAGAGTCTCATGCAAGCCTGAGACCGGCCGCGCCGGGTTTATTCCGCGGGCGTGGGCCGTGACGGCAGGCTCTTAGGATTAAAGTCCACTTCTTCAGGGCTGGTTCCGAACTTCACATGGTTAAAATAGGCCACATAGGTGCGGACAGTGTCGTCACGATATAAACCAAATTTGAATTGAGGGCCCGTACTCTCGTTATAGCCAACAGGCCCGCGGTATTGGACTATCTGCCGGCCATTCCACCAAATATTAATGAACCCATCATCTTTATATGACCATCTCGCCTGAATCACAAAGTCGTGCCAGCAATTCCGAGAAAAATCGGCTGCATCGAACAACTTCTGGGATGGCACTGCGTCAGGATATTGAATCACTTGCTCGGCGCTGTGACGAAGCGTAACGCTAAAATGTCCCGCTCGATAACGAAACGCCAGCACCGGGATCCGCGCTGGCTGGCCATAATCCTCCATGTTAACGCCATGCCATTGGGCAAAAACCAGCCGATTGTCTTCGATCGGGAAATCGGCCGGCAGAAAGATGCTGAATGAATACCACTTAGTTGATTGGATCGGAGAAAATACTTTGGTGGCCACCTCGGCACGAAAGCTAGGGGTCAATCCAGCATCCCTCCAAGTCTCGCCACCCCTTAATTCAAACCTCAGAGACGCCTCTCCGTTTTTTTAAACCGTTGAAACACTTTGGATGGAGTACGATTTGCCCGGCGATTGCAGAATCCATTGGGATCTTAACGGCAACATCCATTGGGCGGTGGGCTGTATCTTTTTTTGCCATGTTCCACAGCCAACGAGCGCAACGAGAATAATCGCAAGAACGTGGTATGATGGTCGGAACTTCACGCTTTGCCTGACGTTAACGATAAGCCCCGTGAGGACAAGCGTGACAAAAATTTTGCCCAGAGATTCCACCACGGCTCGGCTCGACAATTGCCGCCATCCGTTCTTGGTTTCTCTGCGCATGCCCGCGCCCGCCCAACGCCCCGGACTCCTCCTCGCCGACCGCTGGAACGATTACCAGCTCCTCGATTGCGGCGACGGCTTGAAACAGGAACGCTGGGGCAAGTTCACCCTTGTGCGTCCCGACCCGCAAGTCCTCTGGCCCCGACAAGGCGCGGCATCCGGCGCGAACTGGGAAAACTGGGACGGCTTCTACCAGCGCAACGAACGCGGCGGCGGCGGGTGGGAATTCCGCCGCCCGCTGCCCGAGTCGTGGACCGTGCGCTACACGCCGCTCGGCCTCACCTTCAAAATCCGCCCGACCAGTTTCAAGCACACCGGGCTTTTTCCCGAGCAGGCGGTGAACTGGGATTGGCTTTCCCAAAAAATAAAAACGTCGGGCCGGAAAATTTCCGTGCTCAATCTCTTCGGCTACACCGGCGCCGCCACCTGCGCCGCGGCCGCCGCGGGCGCGAGCGTCTGCCACGTCGATGCCGCCGAGGGCATGGTCAAGTGGTGCCGCGAAAACGCCGCGCTCAGCGGGCTCGCCGACGCGCCCATCCGCTTCCTCGCGGACGATTGCCTGAAGTTTGTTCGTCGCGAGCAGCGCCGCGGCCACCGCTACGACGCCATCATCATGGACCCACCCACCTACGGCCGCGGCGGCGAGGGCGAGCTCTGGCGGCTCGAAGACCATCTCTGGCCGCTGCTCACCGAGTGCAAAAAAATCCTCAGCGACCAGCCACTGTTTTTTCTCATCAACGCCTACACCGCGCGCCTCTCGCCCACCGTCGTGGCCAACCTCCTCGCGGGGCTGTTGTCCGACCGCGGCGGCACGATCACCGCCGGCGAAGTCGGCTTGCCCATTGCCGCGGATGGGAAGATTCTTCCCTGCGGCATCTACGGCCGCTGGGAAGCCACTTAATATGCCCTCACTCCCTGAATCCTACTTCACCCGCGCCAACGAACTGCTCGCCCGCGCCTGGGAAACCAATGCCCCCATCCTGGCGCGCCTCGCGCCCGTCCTCGGCGAATGCGTCGCGCGCGGCGGCGTCATCCACACCTTTGGCAGCGGCCACAGCGAACTCGTCTCGCGCGAAATCATCGGCCGCGCCGGCGGACTGGCCTGTGTCACCGGCATGATCGATCCCACTGCAGGCTTCATTGAAAATCTCCCCGGCTACGGCACGCGCCTCGCCGCGCGTTATGACCGCCAGTACCAGCTCCTGTCCGGCGAGGTGCTCATCGCCATTTCCAATTCCGGCAAGAACTGCTCGCCCATCGAGGTCGCCCTCTACGCCAAACAAAAAGGCCTCACGGTTGTCGCCCTCACCTCCGTCGCCATGTCGCACGCCACGCCGAGCGAACATCCCGGCGGCCAAAAACTTCCCGACGTCGCCGACCACGTGCTCGACAATGGCGGCGTGCCCGGCGACGCCATCGTGGAGGTTCTGCCTGCGGCCGCAGGCCTGCCCGCCGAAACTTCAGTGAAGGCGGGGCCGACCAGCACGCTCATCGGCTGCTCCGTGCTCAACTGGCTGATGCTCGCGACCATCGACTGGCTGAAACAAAACCAGCACCCGCTGCCCATTTTGCGCAGCCAGAACCTTCCCGGCGCCATCGAGCACAACCGCGCCCTCGCGCAAAAATATAAAGGTCGCCTCAGCCGCCAACTGGCTTAATAGCTTTCGACCGAACGTTTTTCAGCCCCCTTAAGCATCTCCCCCCTTTGGTTTTATTTGGCTTATTCTGCCTAAAGCCTGCTCCATGAAAATCGGCATTGACGGCGGCGGCACCAAGACCGAGTGCATCATGATCGATGCGCGCGGCAGGGTCGTCGCGCGCCACACCGCACCCGGCTGCAACCCAAGCATCGCCGGTCCCGAACGCGCCCAGGAGGCCCTGCGCGCCGCGCTGCGTGGATTGGCCATCGGTCATTCGCCACCGGTCATCGCCCGCACGCTGCTCTGCATGGCTGGCAACCGCACGTTCTGGCAGGAAGCCGCGACCGCGCTCGCCAAGGAAAAAATTTACGGCCCCGTCGACACCACCGATGATTCGCTGCCCGTGCTTGAGCTCGCAACCGATGGCGGGCCCGGCCTCGTGCTCCATGCCGGGACCGGCTCGTTTGTCGCGGCGCGCGACCCGGCGGGAAAAATTCATTACGCCGGCGGGCTTGGCTGGCGCCTCGGCGATCCGGGCAGCGGCTACGAACTCGGCCGTCTTGCCATCGTGCAGGCGCTGATCGAGCTGCAAGGCTGGGCCCCGCCCTCGCGCCTCACCAAAATTGTGCGCGATGCCACCGAGCTCGCCGACGCCGGCGACATCACTCGTTTTTATTACCAACCCACCGGGCCCAACCAGCAGATCGCCGCCCTCGCACCCGCCGTGCTCGACCTCGCCGCCGAGGGCGACCCAGGCGCGCATCAGCTCATCCTCGATGCGTGCCAACCCCTGCTCGACCTCGCCCAGCGAGTCACCACCAAGCTTTTTTCCCATCTATCACCCAAAGAGATTCGCGCCGGCCTGAGCGGGCCGATCCTGACCCATCCGGTCGTCGCCGCCGCGCTTGCGTCGCGTTCGTCCCTGCCACTCTTCGCCATCGCCGAGCGGCCGATCGAAGGCGTGCGGCGGCTCCTGATGAAACGCTGACCGGCCGTTTTTTCGCCGCGGATCGCGCCGTTTTGGCCGGATTTTCTCCTCTTTGTGGGCGGGGTGCCCTCACCCCGCATAAACTGAATGGCGACGAGTGCACAGCCTCGGCGGCGGGTGAGGCCACCCGCCCCACAGCAAATCAATTTCTATCCGTGTTATCCGCGGTAAAAATTTCTTTGTGTCTGTTTAATCAACGGTAACATTTACACCTGTTCCACTGTTTATGCCAGTCACCACCGAATCCATCGAAATTCTTGCCGAGGCCGGGTGGCGCGCCAGGCAGCACGCGCACGAGGCGCGGGTGCGCGCATGGACCGATCCGCACCAGGCGCGGGCCGCGCGCGGCGAGAAACATCCGGTCCACGATTTTCTTTTCGACTACTACTCGTTTCGCCCCGCCTGGCTGCGGCGCTGGCATCCGGGGCCGGATGTCGCGCTCGCAGGCGGCGGCGCCCGCGAATTCCTGCGCTGGCCTGAATACCGTGAAACCTCCGATGGCGTGATGATCGACCCGGCCACGCTGCCGCCCAAGCGGCGCGAGTTCGTCGCGTGGCTGCGCGATCTGCTCATGGCAACGCAGGCCCGGCCGGCGTTTTTCGGCTGCCACGGGCTGCATGAATGGGCGATGGTTTACCGCCTGCCGCCGGAAGAAACCCGCCATGGCGCCTGGCCGCTGCGGTTTTTGCCCGGCGACCTGGCCCGGATCGTCGAAAGCCTGCCGTTGTGCTGCACGCATTTCGACGCGTTTCGTTTCTTCACGCCCGCCGCGCGGCCGCTCAACCGCGCCCAACCCTCGCGCGCCACCGTGCCGGAGCATGAGCAGCGCGGCTGCCTGCACGCGAACATGGACCTGTACAAGTGGGCGTTCAAGCTCGCGCCGTTCGCACCCAGCGAGCTCGTCGCCGACGGCTTTGCCCTCGCGCGCGACATCCGCGAGTTGGACATGCGCGCGAGCCCCTATGATTTTTCCGCGCTTGGTTTCGCGCCGGTCAAAATCGAAACCCCCGGTGGCCGCGCTGAGTACGAACAGCACCAGCGCATTTTTGCGGCGCGCGCGGATCCGTTGCGGGCCCGGCTGCTCGCCCTGTGCGGGCGGCTGCTGGCCGGCTAGGGCGGATTGTCGTGACGAACGTGTTCCACGTCATGGAGGAGCCTGCTTGCAGGCGAATTTTGTTAGGCACGTAGCATCGCCTGCAAGCAGGCTCCTACAACAAAGGGGATCCCCCTAATTCGCCCCGGCCAGCACGCCGATCGCGACTTCTGCTTCCTCCTCCTCGCTTTCTTCATCCGGCAGCTCTTCGAGCGGGGCAAAGCGCTCTGACGCAAAACCGAGCTCTTCCGAACCGGCATGGAATGGATCGGGCGGATTGTGCAATTCCTCGAGCAACAGGCCGACCGTCGCGGTCTCGCCGCCTTTCACGACCTTCTCGCGGCCGAGGAACACCTCGCGGACCGTGTAGACTTTCCCTTTCACCGGCAGCTGCGTGTAGATCGCCAGGATGAACTGGGGAAACGCATCGTTGATGCAGACGACTTTCTGGCCCTTGATCATATGTGGAAGAAAAGCGGAAAGTTGAAAAATCGGAAAGAGGAAAACAAGGAAAGGAAATTAAGAAATGGAAAAACCGCTACCTCTTTAAGTGTTTTTCTCTTTTCCCGTTTTACAATTTTCCGCTTTTCAGCCTTTTACTCAATCCTTCCCTCGTCGAAATCGATCAGGTCGGGCACGTTTTTGATTTCGCCCATGCGGTCGGCGCAGCCCATCACGGTGAGCGCCTCCTTCAGAAACTCCTGGCCAGCCGGCGTCATGCCCTTTTGCACGAGCTCACGATTCCACTTCGCCGCCCGCACGTCGGCGGGCAGCAAGGCTCGCAGCTTTTCTTCGATTTCTCCATCGGTCGCTGATTCGAGGATGATTTTTTCGACCGCACCGGGATCGATGCCGAGATGCAGGCAAAGGAATCGATCGATCCCGCGCTTGTAGTTTTTCGCGTAGCTCGGCGGCAGCGCACCGTGAGTTTTGACGTAGTGGCACTTTGCCAGAAATCGCGGCAGGTAAAGCAACCCCGTCGCCGCGTGCGGCACGTAGGGCGAAGGCAGGCAGGTGAGCACGGCGCCGGTCGAACCGGGGATGGGTTTGGAAGGCATGGGAGAGTCGTAACTTTAGCCACGAATAGACGCGAATAAACGCTAATTCGAGCCTTACCAAAAACTTGCTCCTGTTTTAATCCGCGTACATCTGCGTTCATCCGCGGTTAACAAGACTTCCCTCTTATCCGCTGTTCATCCCCCAATGTAGCTCATCTCGACTTTTTCGCGCGAGTCGCCAGCGGTGAGAAGCCCGGCGCGTTCCTCGCTGTAGCGGTCCCGCCGGCCATGCCAGACGCGGGCGATAAAATGTTCCAGCCCGGCATCGTCCGCGCCCGCGCGCAGCGCGCCCAGCGCGTCCCAGCCCAGCGAAGTAAACAAGCAGGTGTAGAGCTTGCCGTCGGCCGAGAGCCGCGCGCGGTGGCAGTCGCGGCAGAACGGCTCCGTCACCGAGCTGATGATCCCCACCTCGCCGCGGCCGTCGGCATAGCGGTAGCGCCGGGCCACCTCGCCGTGATAGGCGGGCGTGAGCGGCTCGATCGGCCAGGCCGCGGAGATTTTTTCCACGATCTCGCGCGCGGGCACGACCAGTTCGGGCCGCCAGCCGTTGGTCCGGCCCACGTCCATGAATTCGATGAAGCGCAGCGTCAGCCCTCGCTCGCGGAAATACGCGCAGAGATCCAAAATGCCCCCGTCGTTCACGCCCCGCTGGACGACACAGTTGATCTTGACCGGTAGGCCGGCCGCCACCGCTGCGTCGATCCCGCGCAGCACGCGCTCCCGGCCGAGACCACGGCCATTGAGGTGCGCAAAAGTCGCATCGTCGAGCGAGTCCACACTGATATTGATGCGATCGAGCCCGGCCTCGCGCAGCTCGGGTGCGAATTTTTCCAGGAACCAGCCGTTGGTCGTCAGCGCCACCTCGGGCACGCGCACCTCGCGCTTGAGCGCACGCACGATCTCCGGCACGTCCGGCCGCAACAGCGGCTCGCCGCCGGTCAGGCGGATTTTTTCCACGCCGAGCGCCACAAACGCGCGCGCGAGCCGCGTCAGTTCGCCGGGCGTCATGAGCTGCGCCTCGCGCAAAAACGCATACCCGGGGCCGAACAC
>DASYOA010000249.1:0-2040 GCA_036008265.1 Opitutaceae bacterium | reverse complement strand
GCCGGGCAACTTGGCGGAGTCGGACTACGAGTATATCAAGCACCATCCGCTGGTGAAAACGGCCATCCCCATCGCCGTTGGCGACAACCTCCGCGGCTACCGCCTCGTGGGCACGCTGACGGAACTCTTCACCGACGTGGAAATCGCGCCCGGGAAAAAATTCGCGCTCGAGCCCGGCGGGCGGCTTTTTACCGCCATGGCCAAGGAGGCGGTGGTGGGCAGCTTCGCCGCGCAGAAGCTCGGCCTGAAAGTGGGCGACACATTTCATCCTTTCCACGGGCTGAATTTCAATCCGAGCGAGCAGCACACGGATATCTACACCGTCGTCGGCATTCTCCAGCCGACGAACTCGCCGGCCGACCGCGTCGTCTGGATCCCGCTGCACGGCCTGCAGACGATGAACGGGCACGATCCGAAATATGCGACCGAGGTGAGCGCGGTGCTGGTCCAGCTGCGCACGCCGATGGCCGGCTTCCTGCTCGACTCAATGTATAACAAGCAGGGCAACCGACTGACCTTCGCGTGGCCGGTGGCGACAATCATCGCAGGCTTGTTTTCCAAGATCGACTGGTTCGACCGCGTGCTGGCGCTCGTGGCGTACCTTGTCGCGCTGGTGGCGGCGGCGGGCGTGCTGGCCAGCATCTACAACTCGATGAGCGCGCGCCAGCGCGACATCGCCATCCTGCGCGCGCTGGGCGCGCGGCGGCGGACGATTTTTGGCGCGGTGGTGAGCGAGGCGGCGTGCATCGGCGCGCTGGGCGCCGCGGTGGGCTTCGCGGTTTACTTCGCAATGTTCACGGTCGTGGCCGGCATCATCCGCGCGCAGACGGGCGTGGTGCTCGACGTGCGGGCCGGCGGCCAGGTGCTGTGGCTGTGCCCGTCCGCGATGTTGGCGCTGTGCGCGCTGGGCGGTGTGGTGCCGGCGATGAAGGCGTATCGCACGCCGGTGGCCGAGACCCTCGCGCCGGTTTCGTGATGAAGGGGAAGACGCAACTTTTTTACCACGGATTACACGGATGACCACGGATACGAAATTTGCCATTGCAGGTAGGGCGCGACCGCCGGGCGCGCCGAAACGTTCACGGTGGGCCCGGCGGTCCCGCCCTACCCACGGATCGAACATCCGCGTTCATCCGCGGTTAAAAACAACATGAAGTTCTGCCTGCATATGATGTTGGTCTTAGCGCTCGTGCTGGGCGGCTGCGCGAAAAAAGAGACCGTGGGCTTGCACCAGGACCAACCGCCGCACGGCGGCACGCCGGTCGCGCTCGGCGAGGACTATAATTTCGAGTTCGTGCTCGACGCGGCCAGCGGCACGCTCTCGGCCTACGTTCTCGACGATGAGATGGAAGAGTTTGTGCGGTCGGGTATGCCGTCGTTCGAAGTGACGGCGAAAGTGGGTGGCGCGGAGCAAACACTCGTCTTCAAGCCGGTGGCCAATCCCGCCACGGGCGAAACCGTGGGCGACACGGCGCTCTTCACCGCGCACGCTGACTGGCTGAAAACGACGAAGACCTTCGACGCCGTGATCAAAAGCGTGACGCTTGACGGCACGACATTCAGTAATGTCGTTTTCAATTTTCCGAAGGGGAAAGGCGCAAATTGAAGGTTCGAACGTGCTGGATGTAGCCGGCCTCGTTGAGGCCGGGCCGGGGTCACCGACCCCGGCTACAGAAGAACGGTCGCGCCCGGATTTGACGCCACGAGAATGCAGTGACATGCTACGAGAGATTTTCGCCATGAAATTTATCCGTCATTATCCCTTTGTCGCCGCGTTTTTTATCGCGTGGTGCGGCGCGGGCCGGGTGTTCGGCGCGGGGGATGCAACCACGGGTGCAACTCCAGCCACTGGCGTGACGCCGGCGCCCGCCGGCGCACCGGAGGTGGTGGATGGATATTTGAAGGTGGGCTTTGACCGGTTGGGTGCGTTTCCCTTTGTCGGCGATTGTTCAACCGTGTCCGCGGCCGCCACCGAGGCGCAGATCCCGACGGCCATCAAAAAACTCAACGACCAGAAGGTCGTCGTCACGGGATTCATGC
>DASYOA010000248.1:0-3499 GCA_036008265.1 Opitutaceae bacterium | reverse complement strand
TCACATCCGCCTTCGCCCCGTTCGATGGGTTCGACAAGCTCACCGCCAGCAAGCTCAGGGCTTCGGCGGACAAGAAGAACACACAGAACAACCTTTCTTTAAGCTCTATGTGACCTTTCGTGGCAAAAATCCGGCTGACCGCTGACTAAGCGTCCGAGCGGAGGCAATGACCTCCGTGCCGTGGTCCAGGCGATAGGGTCATGGCTTTATTTAAAATGCTCTAGGGTGGACTCACTCGTGCATTCCGTGCTTTTTGGGGTGCTTCGTGTCCAAGAACAAAAAATTCAACGACCTGCCCTTTGCCTATCACGAGGAAATCGAGCTGGAAATCTCCACGCTCACGAACCTCGGCCTCGGCCTCGGCCGCGTCTCCGTTGAAAACCAGAAAACCAAGGTTGAAAACTGGGTCGTGATGGTGCCGTTTGCGCTGCCGGGCGAACGCGTGCGTGCGCGGGTGTTTCGCAACCACAAGAATTTTTCCGAGGCTGATTTCGTCGCCGTGCTGCGGCCCTCGCCGCAGCGCGTGGTGCCGCGCTGCCCGCTTTTCGGCCGTTGCGGTGGCTGCCAGTACCAGCATCTCGCCTATGCGGAGCAACGGGAGTGGAAGCGCCGCCAGGTGGCCGAGCTGCTCAAACATCTCGCGGGCGTCGAGTTTGAGGTTGCGGCGGTCGTGGCTTCGCCGCGCGAGTTCGGCTACCGCTCGAAGATCACGCCTCATTTCGCCGCGCCGGGCGCGGCGAAAATCTCAGATCTCAAATCTCAGATTTCAAATTCAGCCGATTTCCCAATCGGCTTCCTCAGGCAGGGTTCGCGGTTCGAGATCGTGGATGTGCCGAGGTGCGAAATCGCCACCGAGGCGATCAACGAAAAGCTCACCACAGTGCGGGCGGGCGTGCCAGCCCGGGTGGCGTCCGGCGAGTTTACGCGCGGCGCCACGCTGCTGCTGCGCGACGCGGGCGGCGTGGTCACCACCGAATACGATGCGGTCGTCACCGAACAGGTGGGCGGGCTGAAGCTGAAGTTCCTCGCCCGCGATTTTTTCCAAAACAACCCGTTCATCCTTCCGGCGTTTGCCGGACACGTGCGGGCGCAGGCGGCGGCCAGCGGCGCGCGTTTCCTGGTCGATGCCTACTGCGGCAGCGGACTCTTCGCGCTTTCGGCGGCGAGTGCGTTCGAACGCGTCGCGGGAATCGAAATCAGCGATACTTCCGTTGCCTTCGCGCGGGAGAACGCCACGGCCAACGGCATCGCCAACGCCGTGTTCCAAGCTGGCGATGCCGCGGCGATTTTTGCCGGGCTCGATTTCCCGCCGGGCGACACGGTGGTCGTCATCGACCCGCCGCGCCGGGGGTGCGACGAGAGTTTTCTCCGCCAGCTTTTTGCCTTCGGCCCGCGCGCGGTCGTTTACGTGTCGTGCGACCCGGCCACGCAAATGCGCGACCTGGTCCACTTTTTCGCCGCCAATTACGGGCTGCGCGCCGTGCAGCCCTTCGATCTCTTCCCGCAGACGCGGCATCTGGAGTGTGTGATCACCCTGCAGCGCCAGGCCTGACGCTTATCGCGGCAAGCTGCCGATGAAAGCGTTCATTTCCCTCAATACGTCCGCTTCATTCGAACGGAACATAATATGGTCCGCATGAGGCAACCGAACGATCCTCGCCGACGATACCTGTCGTTGGAAAGTGTCCGCTTGGCGTTCCATTAGCTCAAAATCCAGCGACTCCGCTTTTGCTCGCCGAACGGGGTCTTTGTATTTCCTGCTTAAATCGTGCGGATCGGCAAAGATGGCCAGGACCGGCACGTGAAGCTCGGTAAATTTCATTTGCCCGGCAGTAAATTTCAACAGGTTAGGTTCGAGGGCGGCCGGAACCAGCGGCTCAAACAATCTGACTGCTGTCGCGACGCGCCAGTTGAGACTTCCGTGAACCTGATCGTACAGCGCGTAACCAGCCCCCGCGTCCAGATAAACCAGCCCGGCGATCTTATCGGGGTGAAATGTCGCCACAGAACTTAGCTCCTCTCCGGCAAAGGAGGAGCCCGCGAGGACGGGTCGCACCAGTTTAAGTGCGTCGATGACGGCCACAACATCGTCACCGAGACGTTTGGCCGTGTACCCGGATGTTGGTGAGCTGGAAAACCCAAATCCGCGCCGGGTAATTCCATACACGTGGTACTTCGGCGTCAGCTTGGTTGAGAATCCAGTATATGAGTGCGCCGTGGCATTCCATCCGGCCAGCAGGACAAGCGGCCGGCCGGTCCCGCCAAAATCGACCACCTCCAGTTCGACATTGGGCTCGACCGTGATAAATTGAACGTTTCTGCCAAGGGGCGGATGATGTGAGTGGACGTAAGCTCTGCGCCAGGAATCAACGGTGTCGGCAATGAATACGGCAAGCCCGATCGCCAAAACCACGAGAAACCAGCGTTTCATTTGCTGCAGGTGCTGCCAGCGTTGGGCTTAATGTTCGAGGAGCAGCAGGCGCGACGCCTTGTCCTCCAAGGCGGATTCCACCGCGAGGAGCGCGGCATAGTCTCCTGGTGCGACCACGGCAGGGTTGGTTGAGAGTTCCTGCGTCACGGACCACTCCCGTCCCGCGAGCGTCGTCGAGATATGGGCCTGGCCCGCGCCGTCCGGCGCCGCCAGGTCCTGGTTCTTGGGAGCAATCACCACGTGCTGAAAGCCAGCCGGCAATTCAATCTCTGTGTGCATGGTATTGGAGAAGGCGCTCCAGATGAGCAGCGGCAGGGTCCGCTGGTCCATGGCCGCCGGGAAAGGATGGAGCGTGTAAGGCAGGTCAAAATACATCTGTTTTCCATCAATCACGGCATAATGGTCGACCTCCACGGTGAATTGCACGACCCCGGGATAGCCGTCGAAATCGGTCGTCAAATCGCCGACCGGGCGGGCCCCTTGGGCCACACCGCTGACCAGTTCCTGGAAATAACGGTTTCTCTCCCCCGGCGGCAGTTCCGAGAAAAGCTTTTTCTTTTCGCCGTATTGAATTCCTGAATACTCAGTCCGGATTTCCATCCTGGCCCTGCCGGTGTCGTCCAGCGTCAGGCGATAGTTCGTCGCCGACCGGTTCCCGGCCCCGGGCACCGCCTGGATGGTCACCAGGCTTTGCTTGGCCAGGCTGATCCCCAGGTCGCCGTCATGGGAAGTTGTCCCGAGCTGCGCGTACTGGTCGGTGTCGTTGCAATAGTAGCTTTCGCCTTCCACCGGGACTTTCACCAGCACCGTTTCGAATTCGTGCAGAAACGGAAACTTGGCTTCGCCCGCCCGCAGCGGGTCGATCGCCGGTACGGTGGAACCAAGCACAAACTCGGGCTCGAACCCTGCGGCCGACAACATGGCGTAGAGGAGAATCGCGCGGTCGGCCACGTGCCCATAGCCATCCGCCAGCGTGGTGTCGGCATTCGACAGTTCGCCCAGCGGAAGTTCGGTGAACGAGGGCCCGGCCAGGCGGATGGAGCGGCTCACGTAGTCGCGAATGGCTTT
>DASYOA010000247.1:0-5509 GCA_036008265.1 Opitutaceae bacterium | reverse complement strand
GGCGACCAAGCCGCGCCCTTCGCCGGGCCGCATTTTTTCACCGCCTTCGCCTTTGCCGATGAGACCGGGGCGGGCGAGCCGTTTCCCGCCGTGCGCGTCTTCGTGCCGCGCTGGCAGGTGGCGCAGGCCGGCGGGCGCACGACCGCCGTGGCCAACCTGCTCGTCGGGGCCGGCGCCGACCTGGACGCGCTCGCGAAAAAAATCTGGCGCGCCCACGCCAAGTTTCGCGCCTTCGATTACGCCGGGCCTGAATTTCCCGCTGCTTCCGCCGGCGCGGAAAAAATTTCCGTGGCCGAAGCCGGCGACTACGCGGCGGCCGTGCGGCGCGGGCTTGAATTCATCGCCGCCGGCGAATTCAAGAAAATCGTGCTGGCCCGGACTAAGGATCTCGTGGCTTCGCAGCCGTTGCATCCGCTGCGCGTCCTCAACGGCCTGCGCCAGCGTTTTTCCGATTGCTATGCGTTCTCCGTCGCCAACGGCCGCGGCCAGAGCTTCATCGGCGCGAGTCCCGAGCGTTTGCTGAGCGTGCACGGCGGTGCCCTGCTGACCGAAGCGCTGGCCGGTTCCGCCCGCCGCGGCGCGACCGCGAGCGACGATGCCGCCCTGGCCGCCGCGCTGGCCCACAGCGACAAGGACCGGCGCGAACACCACCTGGTGCTCGATTCCATCGTGCGACGCCTGGCGCCGCTCGGGTTGCAACTGGAGTTTGCGGAGAAACCCGCGCTGTTGCGTCTCGCCAATGTCCAGCATCTGCACACGCCCGTGCGCGCGACATTACCGGCCGGCGTGCGCCTGCTCGATGTGCTGGCGCGCCTGCACCCGACGCCGGCTGTCGGGGGCTCGCCGCGCGAACGCGCGGTGGCGCATATTCCCGAACTCGAGGGCTTCCCGCGCGGTCTCTACGCGGGCGCGCTGGGCTGGGTCGATGCGCGCGGCGGCGGCGAGTTTTTTGTTGGCCTGCGCTCGGCGCTCATCGACGGCGCGCGCGCCCGGCTCTACGCCGGCGCGGGCATCGTAGCCGGTTCGTCGCCGGAGAAGGAGTTTGCCGAAACTGAGCTGAAGTTTAAGGCCATGCTGGACGCCCTGCTGGGCTGAAGTGACAAGTAACAGGTATCAAGTGACAAGAACAAGAGAGTGCTGTGCACATACTCCTGATACTTGATACCTGTTACTTGATACTTAGCATTTGTTACTTGATACCTGATACTTGTTACTTTTCCGACTAATGTTTTCCCTCTCTCTCGATTTTCGCAGCGTCAATTCGCTCTGGGGCGGCGTGCTCGTGGAAACGCTCGCGCGCTGCGGCGTGACCCACGCGGTGCTTTCGCCGGGTTCGCGTTCGGCGCCGTTGGTCTTTGCCTTCGCGCGGCATCCGCGCATCGAGTCGATCCCGGTGCTCGACGAGCGCTCGGCGGCGTTTTTTGCGCTCGGGTTGGCGAAAAAAATCCGGCGGCCGGTCGCGCTCATCTGCACCAGCGGCACGGCGGCGGCTAACTTTTTTCCGGCCATCATCGAGGCGCACGAGAGCGGCACGCCCCTGATTGTGCTCACCGCCGACCGTCCGCCGGAGCTGCGTGACTGCGCCTCGGGCCAGACGGTCGATCAGCAAAAAATCTATGGCGGCTACGTGGAGTTCTATCACGAACTCGCCGTGCCCGAGGCGAGCGAGGCGTTGCTGCGTTATCTGCGACAGACGGTCGCGCAAGCCTGCGCGCGCGCCCATGTCGGGCCGGTGCATCTGAATTGTCCATTCCGCGATCCGCTCGTGCCGGCGGAAGAAAGCACGGCGCGGGCGCTCGCGAAAAAAATCGACGAAGAATTTTTCGCCCATCTTGAACCGGCGTCCTCTGCAATCGCGACGGCCACCTGGCAATCTCCGGCTGGTGCGCGCGGCCTGATCGTGGCCGGCCCGCAAATCGTGGCGAATCCGGCGGCCTACGCGGCCGCGATCATAAAAGTGGCGGAGACGCTGGGCTGGCCAGTGCTGGCCGACGCGCTTTCGCCGTTGCGGCACCACGCCGGTGGCAAAGCAACGATCCTCACGACTTATGATGCGATCCTCCGCAGTGCACCAGCGGCGCGCGAACTCGCGCCGGACCATGTGATTTGTTTTGGCGGCTGGCCGGTCAGCAAGGTACTGCGCGGCTGGCTGGAACAGGCGCAGGCCGAGACGCTGATGATTTCTCCCGGCGAAGCCAATCGCGACGGATTGCACGGTCGCACACGCCATCTGTCGTTGTCGGCGGAAAGTTTCACGGTGACGGGCGGTCCCGTCGCCGATCCGGCCTATGCGGCGCAGTGGAGCCGGGCCGAAGCGGCCGCGCGCGCCAGCCTCGACGGGGTGCTGGGCCCAATGGATGAACTCTTTGAGGGCAGGGCGGCTTGGTTGCTCGCGTCGCACCTGCCGGAGGAAACGCCGCTCTTCGTTGCCAATAGCATGCCGGTGCGCGACGTGGAATATTTCTGGCCGGCCCATGGCCGGCGCTGCAAAATGGCTTTCAACCGCGGAGCGAACGGCATCGATGGCACGCTTTCGACCGCGCTCGGCGTGGCCCACGCCGCCGACCGTCCCGCTGTGCTGCTCACGGGAGATCTTGCGCTGCTGCACGACACCAATGGGTTTTTATTACGGCCAAAATTGCGCGGCTCGTTGACGGTCGTGCTCATCAACAATCGCGGCGGAGGCATCTTCGAGCATTTGCCGGTGGCCCAGTTTGACCCGCCGTTCGAGGAATTTTTTGCCACGCCGCAGGAGGCGGACTTTGCCAAGCTGTGTCCGGCGTACGGCGTGGCGCACGTGCCCGTGCGCGACTGGAAGCATTTCACCGGCCTCGTGTCCGTGCTGCCGACGAGCGGCGTGCGGGTGCTGGAATTGCGCACCGACCGCAAACGCGACGCGGCCATGCGGAAGAAACTTTTTGCCGATGCCGCCAGTGCGGTGGGAACCGCATTGGCGAAGTAACAGGTATCAAGTGACAAGAGAGAGTGCAGCGGCTCACACTCCTGTTACTTGATACCTGTCACTTGATACTTTCCCAACGTCAGCAGGCGTTGGGAAAGGCGGAAATCGCTTTCTGCACCAAGACCAAATCCTCGCGCGGAGCCCAGCCTTCGTGCAGCCAGAAGGCGCGGCCGGCCTCATTGTTCGCAAAGAGGAAAATATTGCACTTGGGGATACCGTGCGCGCGAAGCCGCGTGAGGGACTCGTCAACCAGGATACGGCCAAGCCCGCGCCGCCGGTGCGGTCTTGCGACCGCGAGGTGGTGTAGATAGCCGCGGCGGCCGTCGTGCCCGCAGAGCATCGCGCCAACGATCACGCCTTCGATTTCGGCGACGAGGCTGAACCCGGGATTGCGCGCGAGATAGGACGCGATGGCTTCACGCGTGTCAGATTCGTTGAGCCCGATGCCCTCGCTCGCCTGCCAGAGGGCGAGCACGGTGTCGTAGTCGGCTGGCGTCATGGCCCGCAGCCCGGGCGAGGCGGTTTGTTTTTTTGTCATGAGGGATTGAGTCTGATCAAGGCGGATATGACATAAATCCATTTTAATTAAGAAGCCAAGAATCCAGGAAATTTCTTCATGGCTTCATGGCTTCCTAATTGATTAACTCCTCTGCGATGAAAACCGCCTGGCGGGTTGCCCAAACCTACTCCGACATCCTTTACCACAAGGCTGACGGGATCGCAAAAATTACCATCAACCGGCCCGCGAAGCGCAACGCCTTCCGGCCGGAAACGGTGCAGCAGATGTTCGATGCCTTCAGCGACGCGCGCGAAGACCAGGGCATCGGCGTGGTGCTGCTCACCGGCGCCGGTCCGCACACCGACGGCAAATACGCGTTTTGTTCCGGCGGCGACCAAGCGGTCCGCGGCCATGCCGGTTATGTCGGCGAGGATGGCGTGCCGCGGCTCAACGTCCTCGACCTGCAAAAGCTCATCCGCTCCATGCCGAAGGTCGTTATCGCCTTGGTGGCCGGCTATGCCATCGGCGGTGGCCATGTGCTGCACGTGGTGTGCGACCTCACGATCGCGGCGAACAACGCGAAATTTGGCCAGGTCGGCCCCAAGATGGGCAGCTTCGATGGCGGCTTTGGCTCAAGTTATCTGGCCCGCCTCGTCGGGCAAAAAAAGGCGCGGGAAATCTGGTATCTTTGCCGCCAATACAACGCGCAGCAGGCGCTCGACATGGGCCTGATCAACGCCGTCGTGCCCGTGGCCAGGCTCGAGGCCGAGGGCGTGAAGTGGGCCCGCGAAATTCTCGGCCACAGCCCGCTCGCCATCCGCTGCCTCAAGGCGGCGTTCAATGCCGACGTGGACGGCCAGGCGGGCCTGCAGGAGCTGGCGGGCAACGCCACGATGCTTTATTACATGACCGACGAGGCGAAGGAATTTAACCGCGCGCAGAAGGAAAAGCGCAAACCCAGCACCAAGAAGTTTCCGTGGCTGCCGTGAGGGGGGGAGATAGGTGGAGCGCGTTGACCTCAACGCGCTCGGAGCGTCTTGGGGTCAAGCCGCTCCACCTCAGCACGTCGCTTCAAAATGGTTTGTCATTCTGAGCGAAGCGAAGAATCCAGTTTGATATCGCGAACAGAGTCTCACTGGATTCTTCGCTTCGCTAAGAATGACAGTGGAGGGCGTGGCTTGAAGGACATGCCTAACTCGGCCTGTCCTCAGTGCAACAGCCGAAAGGAATCGAGAAAAGCCACGGCTTCAGGACTCGTCTCCTGGCCCGTGGGCCCGATGTACATCACCTGGTAAAGACGGTCGCCCACGACAAAGAAGCGAAGACGAGCGACAGAAGCATCGGCTGGAACCTTGGGATCTTTCGATGGAATGTCAGCGACGACCTCGAGCCCTTTGACGTCGCCAAGCTGGTAGGAAGAAGACGTCCGGATTGTTCCGTTCACATTTTTCACCGCTCCATCGCTGGCATTGGCGCAAACTTTCTCCGGGCCACCGGATTGGGCCACGCTGCCGGCCGGATAATCGCAATAGATGATCATGTGAGCCACGGCTCCGCCATCGTAGTAAGCCATGTTCATCGTGATCTTGCCGACGGCGGTATCGACAGGCTGTGAACCGCGTTGGACTGCGCCTTCAAAAGTTGCCACAAAACGTCCGGCGTCGTCGACCGTGGGGATGGATTTGATAGAGTTGGCGAGTTTGCTTTGGGCTTCTTGCGTCTCGCCCTGTGCTTTTTCCAGGGCAACGCGGGCGGTCTCTGCCTGGGCAGAGGCCTGCTTTTTTGCTTCTGCTTCGCGGTGCTCGGCCTCTACGCGGGCGGCAGTTTGGGTCTTTGCTTCTTCCTTGCTTTGCTCGGCGTCGGTTTGCGCGATTGCAGCGCGCTGCACGGCAAGATCGCGCTCGGCCGTCTTTTGCCGCCACCCAATGCCAAAAAACAAGGTGAGGAAGACGAGTGCAGCAATGATGGGGATGACAGGGCCTTTTTTCATAATGGAAAAGCGAGCGGTGTTTCTTCGCTATGAGTCTCAATGCATCAGTCGAAAGGAA
>DASYOA010000246.1:0-1602 GCA_036008265.1 Opitutaceae bacterium | reverse complement strand
GACCTCAAGGCCGGGCAAATCGCTGGCGCCGGGCGGCGGCGGGTAGGAGCCGGATCGCTGCGCGACGTCGGGACGGTTGACGCCGGCGGCTGCGACCTTGATCAGGATTTCGTTCGGGCCCGGAACCGGCACCGCGCGGGTTTCGGGCAGAAGCACCTCGGGACCGCCCGGTTTGCTGATGCCGATGATGGTCATTTGCGCGGGCAGTTTTTCCATGATTTGTCCTCGGCCAAACGCTAAGAATTCGAAAGAGGCACCTGATTAGCCAGCGCCGTTCGCGCTGGCAACCGCCTCACTGCCTGTCGAGCACGGAGTAGGCATATGGCTATCGAGGACGACGACAAGCCGAGAAAGAAAATCACCCACGAGATCGGGCAGGACCTCTCGCTGCTCTCGGTCGAGGAACTCACCGAGCGGATCGCGCTGATGACCTCCGAGATCGAACGGCTGCAGGTCGCCATGACCAAGAAGCGCGCCTCGAAGGATGCGGCGAACAGTTTCTTCAAGTCGTAGGATTTTGGGCCCACACCCATCAGCTGTTGTCCCTGCAGGGACCAATACGCCGTGAAGCCGCATTTTGTAAAAGTGCTGGACGGCTTTCGCTCAATCACAAACATCGTGGTTATGGGTCCCTGCTTTCGCAGGAACGACGCAATGGGCTTTGACATGAGTGCGGTGCAGTCGGCCAATGGCCGACATGGCTAACGAACGCTGAAAAAAACCGCTCATTTACGATTGATTAAGCTTTCTCGCTTATGACTACAGGCGTCCTCTTTGGACACCGAGTGGCTCCTGTCCACTCTGTTTGACGCCTCCCTGTTATCAACTTCAAAAGCCGCCGGAAACGGCGGCTCTTTTTTTGGCGTCTTTCCATTCCGTCACATCGTTGGAAACCATAAACGCGCTTGCGGCTGGACTCTGGCCTGCGGGCGCGCAATGATTTGTTCATCATAATCCGGCCGCACCAGGCCGGCAGCGTGAAGTAGTAGCGTGAGGGCGTTAACCATGTCGAACCATGCGCAAGGCGAAACCGCACTTGTTCAATTCAGCGAACGGCTGACTAACTCGGCGGCATTCGGAACCTTGTTCCGCGAGGGCATGGATCTGGTCGAGGAGACGGCCGCCTATCTTGATGGCGCCGGCCGCGCCGAGGCCAAGGCGCTCGATCGCGCCGTCAGCCTCACCTACGCGACCGAAAGCATGCGTCTGACCACCCGCCTGATGCAATTGGCGTCATGGCTGTTGCTGCATCGCGCCGTGAAGGAAGGCGAGATGACCCTGACCCAGGCCAATCGCGAAAAGACCAAGGTCAAGCTCTCGGCCACCGATCCCGGCCCGACCGAGATGATCGAAAAACTGCCGCAGCAATTGCAGGACCTGATCACCCGTTCGATGGCGCTGCAAACCAAAGTGCGCCGTCTCGATGCGACGATCCACGCCCCAGCCACCGAACGCGCCCCGATCGGCAATCCGCTGGTGCCGCAGCTCAACCGCCTGAAGGCGGCGTTCGAGCAGTAATTTAACCCGACACCACCGCACGAAAAAACGCCCCGGCCTGCCAGGGCGTTTTTTCTTGATCAGTCCGCGAAGGAGAGGGTGAGG
>DASYOA010000245.1:0-1581 GCA_036008265.1 Opitutaceae bacterium | reverse complement strand
CAGCGTCCGGCGTTGGATGTTGGGCGTTGGGTGCTGGAAGTTGAAGGGTTTCATTTCTCGGTGACGGTGATGACGCGCAGGACTTCCTCGAACGTGGTGTGGCCGGCCTTGATTTTTTCCCAGCCGCTTTGCTGGAGGGTGCGCATGCCGTGGCGGCGGGCGCACTGGGCCAGGGCGCGCGTGCTTTCGCGCTTCAGGATGAGGTCGTGCATCTCATCATCGGGCTTGAGGATTTCAAAGAGGCCGATGCGGCCCCGGTAGCCGGTGCCGCGGCAGCGGTCGCAGCCGACCGTGGTTTTGAGCGTCGGGATCTGGTCGGCCTCGGCGGGATCGAGGCCGAGGATCGCGAGGTTGTCGCGGAGCTTGATTTTGTTGACCGGTTCCGGTTGCGAGCACTCAGGGCAGAGGCGGCGCACGAGGCGCTGGGCGACGATGAGTTCGACGGCGGAGGTGACAAGAAAGGGCTCGATTCCCATGTCCACGAGGCGGGTGATGGCGCCGGGCGCGTCGTTGGTGTGGAGGGTGGAGAAAACAAGGTGGCCGGTGAGCGAGGCGCGGATGGCGATGTCGGCCGTTTCGCGGTCGCGGATTTCGCCGACCATGATGACATCGGGATCCTGGCGGAGGACGTGGCGGAGCGCGCCGGCGAAAGAGAGGCCGATTTCGGGGCGCACCTGCATCTGGTTGACGCCGGGGACTTCGTATTCGATCGGGTCTTCGATGGTGACGATGCGCAGATCGGTGGAGTTGATTTTGCGCAGAAAGGCGTTGAGCGAGGTGCTTTTGCCGGAGCCGGTGGGGCCGGTCACGAGGATGATGCCGTGCGGATAGTCGAGGACACGGGAGATCTGGGCCTGCTCGTCATCGCCCATGCCGAGGCGTTCCATCGAGTAGGCTTCTTTTTTCTGATTGAGGAGGCGCAGCGAAATCGACTCGGCGTAAATCGTGGGGATGGTGGAAACGCGAATGTCGAGAGCGACGCCGTTGGCCTTGAAATTGATGCGCCCGTCCTGGGGGAGGCGCTTTTCGGAGATGTTGAGGCGCGACATGATCTTGAGGCGCGAGATGATGGCATCCTGAAAGCGGAGGAGGTTTTCCGGCACGGGCACAGCCACCAGCAGGCCGTCCACTCGGTAACGGATGCGGAGCTGGCCTTCCTGGGGCTCGAAATGGATGTCGGTGGCCTCGTCGGCGATGGCCTGGCTGATGACGTCGGTGACGAAGCGAACCACGGCGGCGTCTTCGTCCACGTCGTCCACGGCGTGCTGCGCGGTTTCGGGCGCGACATAGTTGTCGTCGCCGCCCTCGAGCGAGCCGGAGCCGACGCCGAAGTGCTGAAGAATGAGATGGTGGATTTTTTCGGCGACGCCGAGGTGCCAGACGAGCGGGCGGGGTGTAAAGGTGCGCACCCAGTCGGCCACGACTTCATCGGGCGGCCAGGCGGCGGCAAGATGGAGCGGTGTGGCAGCGGTGGCGACGTCGTCGTCGGATTTGGGTGAATCAGCCGTGGCGATGGGCACGACTTGGAAATCATGCACGAGGCGGGCAGGGAAGAGGCTGATGGCGGAAGCGTCAGCCTCG
>DASYOA010000244.1:0-2361 GCA_036008265.1 Opitutaceae bacterium | reverse complement strand
AAAGTTCGCGAGCATCTTGCTCGATGCGGTCAGCGGCTGGCCGGCGACGGAGATGACGTCCTTAATGCCGACAGGGATGCCGTCGAGAGGCCCGCTCGCCTGCCCGGCAGCGCGGCGCGCATCGGACGCGCGGGCCTGCGCGAGCGCATCGGCTTCGTCAAAGGAGTTGAAGGCCTGCACTTTCGCATCGACCGCCTTCGTGCGCGCCAGCACCGCCTGCATCAGCTCGACCGAGGAAATCGTTTTCGCCGCGAGCTGCGCGGCGAGATCGGTGACGGGTTGGAAAAAGAGCTCTGAGGACATTGGTTAGTAGTGAGCATCGAGCAGTGAGTAGAGATGGGTGGCAGCATGCTCGCTACTCACTACCCGCTACTCGCTGCTTTGTATTCATTCGACGACCTTCGGCACGGCGATCATGTGGTCGCGTTGCGCGGGCGCGTTCTTGAGCGCAAGTTCGACGGGCAGGCCGTCCTTCGGCACGTCGTCGGCCCAGACGTTGAAAAGCGGAAACGCGTGCGCGGTCGGCTCGACGCCGCTGACATCCACTTCCTTCAACTGCGCGATATAAACGAGCACGTCGCCGATCTGGGTTGAGAAACGGGCCTTTTCCTCGGGCGTGAGCGCCAGGCGCGCGAGATTGGCCACGTGGTCGAGATTGAGATCGGTGGGCGCAGACATGGTGTTTATTTAACCACAGAGGCACAGAGAACACGGAGAAAAACCGTGTCAGCCCTCAGTGTCCTCCGTGTCTCTGTGGTGAAAGATCATTTTCGGATTTGGTAGGGCGTGGACTTCACGAGTTCGTCCTGGATTTTTTGGAAAACCGCGTTCACCTCGCCATCGGTCAGCGTGCGGTCGGCGGCGCGGAACACCAAGGAAAACGCGAGGCTCTTTTTCCCCTCGGGCAGCCCCGAGCCTTGGTAAACATCGAAGGCATCCACCGACTCGAGGGCGAACGTGCTGCCCACCGCGGCGCGGGCGGTCGCCGTCAGCTTGGCGCCGACTTCGCCGGCGAGCGCGGCCGCATCGACGACAAGCGCGAGGTCGCGCAGCACGGCGGGAAAAAGGCTGAAGTCGGCGTAGCGGCGGCGCACGACAGCCACGCCGAGTTTTTCCGGAAGGACCGAGAAAACGCCACAGTAGATCTTTCCCTCGATGCCCAGCGTGCTGATCATCGCGAGGTTGAGCATGCCGAAACGCACGGTCCAACCGTCACGAATGATGTCGCCGGCGGTCGCGGAATGCCCTTCCTGCCAGCCGAAATACGGCCCGGCCACTGGATCGAGCGTCTGGCGCGACAGGTCGACGCCCGCGGCGGAGGCCAGGATTTCGACGTGGCGCTTCGCGGTGTAAAAATCGGCCGGCTCGCGGCGGAGCCAGGCGCGGTCGGCGCCGTTTTGCACGAGCAGGAACGCCGCGCTGGCGGTTTCAAAAATACGCCCGTCGCGTTCGACGAACACCCGGCCGGCCTCGAAGATGCGCGAAACCGCGACGCCACGCGACTGGTTGAGCTTGACCGTGTCGAGCAGGCCCATCGCGAGCGTGGAGCGCAGGTGCGACATATCCTCAACCAGCGGGTTGGCCAGCGCGAGTTCCTGCGCGGAGGTTTGCGAGACCCAGGTCTGCAGTTCCGCGCGCGAACGCAGCGTGTAGCTGAGGCATTCGTTGAAATTCTGGCCGACGAGATATTCGGTGACGCGGCGGGTGAAGCGCACGACGGGAGCGTCTTCGACGGGAAGACCGGGCGCGACCACCGGGCTGGCCGGCACCTGGTCGGTGCCATGGAGACGCAGCACCTCCTCGACGAGATCGATGGGGCGATCGAGATCGCCGCGCCAGCTTGGAATCGACACGATCCATTGCGGCCCGGCGAGCGGTTCGTCTTCGCGCGCAATTTTCATCTCGAGCGATTCAAACGCGGCCTTCATCTCGTCGGCGGGAATGTCGAAGCCGAGCTTGCGATTGATCAACGCGGGGGTGATGGCGATTTCGCGTTTCCATGGGACGTCGCCGCCGACTTTGTAGAGCGGGCCGACGACCGAGCCACCGGCAGTCTCAAGCAGGAGGTCGATGGCACGATGTGCGTCTTCGACGAGCGTATGCGGATCGACGCCCCGCTCGTAGCGATAGGATGAGTCGGAGGCGAGAGCGAGCCGCTTCGAGGTCCAGCGGATGGACTGCGGCTTGAAATAGGCGACTTCGAGCACGAGATCGGTCGTGGTCTCGTCCACTTCCGCATTGGCGCCGCCCATGATGCCGGCGATGACGAGCGGCTTCTCCGCGTCGGCGATGACGAGCATGCGCGAGGAGAGCGTGCGTTCCTTGCCGTCGAGCGTGGTGAGCTTTTCGCCGTCGGAGGCG
>DASYOA010000243.1:0-4121 GCA_036008265.1 Opitutaceae bacterium | reverse complement strand
ACGTGGCTCGTCGAGGATCCAGCCTTCGCACGAGGCTACGGCGGACAAGCTGCCTCGCCCTACCACCTGTTAAATTGGCTGCGCCAGGGCGAGGCAGGACCATTCGCCCATCACGCGGAATTCTTCGCGCCAGCCGGGGATCACCGCCGCAAAGGCCGTGCGGACTTGATCGAGTTCGTTCGCCAAAATTCCGCTCAACACCAGTTCACCGCCCGGCGCCACCGCGCCGGTCAATTCGCGGGCGAAGCGCATCAGCACATCAGCCTGGATGTTCGCCAACACAAGATCCGCCGACTGGCCTTTCAAACCGCCGACCAGATCGCCGGAAGAAAACTTCACGCGGCCAACCATCTCGTTGAGCGCGGCGTTCTCTCCGCTCACACGCACCGCTTCCGGATCGTTGTCAAAACCGGTGACGTCGCCAAATCCCAGCAGCGCCGCGGACAGCGCCAGGATCCCCGAGCCACAACCCGCGTCGATCACGCGCGCCGTTGTTCGCTGCCCGCCTTTCGCCGCAAACTTCGCCTCGAATTCCACCAAGCGTTCGACGCACAGCCGCGTCGTCTCGTGGTTGCCCGTGCCGAACGCGAGGCCCGGGTCGAGCCACAGCACGGCGTCGCCCGCCGGCAGTTGGAATTTTTCGCGTTCCCACACCGGCACCCAGTGCAACCGGCCGAATTGCCAGGCCTTGAAATGCGCCTTGTAGCTGTCGCGCCAGGCCGCGTCCGCCAGCACGCGCAGCTCCGGTTCGCCGGCGGAAATCAGGGGGCTCAACTCCGCCCATGCGGCGCGTGCCCCGGCCTCGTCCGGGAAAATGCCGACGACCCACGCGCGCCTGGCAATGGCGTCTTCCAGAACGCTCCAGTTTTGCGCGCCCAACTCGAGCAGGATGTCCTCGACCGCGCCGGCGGTGTCGGGAGATATCTCGGATTTGATCTCAATCAAGGGCATGGCAGCGGTAGTTGGTAGTTTGGAGGCAGAGCGGTTTAAAATTAGGTAGCCACGAAGGATCACAAAGAACACAGAGAACAACCTTTCTTTGGGCTCTACGTGCTCTTTCGTGGCAAAAAATCCGACTGACCACTTATCAAGCATCCTTCTCGCTCAGCCGCGCGATCACAGCCGGCAGCAGGGTATGCTCGGCCGCATGGACTTTTTCCGTGAGGGTTTCAATCGTATCGGTGGGTTCGATACGCACGGTGGCCTGGTCGAGGATCGGCCCGCCATCGACCTCGGACGTCACCGAGTGCACAGTGCAGCCGGTGGTCTTTGCGCCGCTGCGCAAGGCCTGGCCGATGGCATCGAGGCCGGGGAACGCCGGCAGCAAACTTGGGTGGAGATTGATGATTTTCCCGGCGAACGCATCCAGGAACCCGGGTTTCAGCACACGCATAAAGCCAGCCAGCACCACAAGGTCGGGCTGCATGGCGCGCACGGCGGCGATGAAACGCTGCTCGCCCTCGCCTTCGAGCTTGGTCTTGAACGGCGCGGGATCGACGAATTGCGCCGGCACACCGAAGCGCGGGCCGAGCTCGAGGATTTTTGCGTCTGGCTTATCCGAAAAAATCGACACAACGCGCGCACGGCCGAGACGCCCGGCGGCCTGCGCCTGCAAGATGGCCTCGGCATTGCTGCCGCGGCCGGAACCAAGGATGACAATTCGCATGGGGATCAAATTCTATTGATATCAGCCACCCGTATTTCGCCAACGGTATGATCGTGACGAAACGTGACCAAAAATTCATCGAGACGAACAATAAGATTCTCCCGACCATCGCCGTCGAGCATTGTCGCCAAACCATGCGGGAACGGATGTTTGGCCAACTGCTCGAAAGCTTGGACTAATTTTGCCTGCTCCTCAGGAGTGCATTGGACCAACGTTGCCACCGCTTCACCGTCCAAGACGAAGCGATACATGGGCTTATCCTTTGGCGAGTCGTTGTTTGGCGAGGAGAGTCTTCAATTCATCCATCGTCACATAATGACCGGCCTCCATTCGGCGATTCGCCTCGGTAATCTTGGTTTTGTGCTCCGGCGATTGCGCCAAACGCTGGGCCTTGAGAAAGGCCTCCACCTGCAATTGTTCCTCGCGGCTCAACCTGCTAATCTGGGACTGAATCTCCTGCACGCTCATGTAAGTATAAGATAACAATGTTTGCATGGTGGCAAGCTCACACCCCACCCGCGGCTTTGATTTTGGCGATGAGATTCGTGGTGCTGAAGCCGGGCAGGAACGGCAGGAACTCGATTTTCGCCCCGGCCTTCTCGAGCGCCGCGCGCTCACCGGGATCGAGTTTGTCGAGCGCGTAGTCTCCCGCCTTGCAGTAAACGTCGGGCGACAGCGCGCGGATTTCCGCGTCGAGCCGCGGGGTTTTAAAAATAAAAACGGCATCGACGCACGCGAGCGCAGCCAGCGCGTAGGCCCGCTGCTCCTCGCTTTGTACCGGGCGCGACGGGCCTTTCAGCGCGCGCACGCTGGCGTCGGCATTGAGCGCGATGAAGAGCGCATCGCCGAGCGCGCGGGCCTTTTGCAAAAAATACAGGTGGCCGGTATGCAGCAGGTCGAACACGCCGTTGGTCAGCACGACCTTTTTACCCAAGGCGCGGAACTGCCCGCGCCGCGTGACGACCAGGTCGAGCGGAAGAAGCTTGGGATTGGGAAGCGCGGAAGAACTCATCGCGGAAACATTGAAGCGCGGAAGCGCGGAAGAGGAAAGTTCATTGTCGATGCCTTGTCTTCTGCGTTTCCGCCTTTTCGCGCTTCCGCGATTTTTGTTTCAGAAAAACTTCTTCGCTTTTTCGAAAAAGCTGCGGCTGACCGGGTGGTCGGCGTCGCCGCTCAGGTGGGCGAAGTTTTCCAGGGCCTTGCGCTGCTCGGCCGTGAGGCTGGTCGGCACCTCGACCTGCACGCGCACGAGCTGGTCGCCGTGGCTGCCGTCGCGGATGTGCGGCATGCCCTTGCCGCGCAGGCGGAAGGTGGTGCCGCTCTGCGTGGCGGGGGGAATTTTCAACGAGGCCTTGCCGGTGAGCGTGGGCACTTCGATCGTGCCGCCGAGCGTGGCGAGGGTGAACTTGATGGGGATCTCGCAGAACAAACTGTCGCCCTGGCGCTCGAAAATTTCGTGTTCGGACACGCTGAGCACGATGTAGAGGTCGCCGGCGGACCCGCCTTGCACGCCGGCTTCGCCGTTGCCGCCGGAGCGCAGGCGCGAACCGGTCTCGACCCCGGCGGGAATGCGCACGGTGAGTTTTGTCGTTTTCGCGCTGCGGCCTTCACCCCGGCACTCCGCGCACGGTTTCTCGATGCGCGTGCCGGTGCCGCCGCAGGTGGGACACGTCTGGGTGAAAGTGATGATGCCGCCCGAGCGGCGGATCTGGCCCGCGCCTCGGCAGGTCGGGCAGGTGACGCGCTTGGAGCCGGGCTCCGCGCCATTGCCATGGCAGCGCTCGCACTCGACGAGTTTGCGGAAGGAAATTTCCCTTTCCACGCCGTGGGCGGCTTCCTCCAGCGTGATTTCGAGATCATAGCGCAGGTCGGCGCCGTCGTGCCCGCCCTCGCGGTCGTTGCCGGCGCCGAACATCTGCTCGAAAATGCCGCCGCCCCCGCCGCCCTGGCTGAAGACCTCGCGAAAGATATCGAACGGATCGTGGAAACCGCCGGGGCCGCGCGGGCCCGCGGCGCCGCCTTGGGCAAAGGCCGCATGGCCGTAGCGGTCGTAGGCGGCGCGCTTGTCCGGGTCTTTCAGCACCTCGTAAGCCTCGGAAACTTTCTTGAAGGTCTCCTCGGCTTCCTTGTTGCCGGGATTTTTATCCGGGTGAAATTGGATGGCCTTCTTGCGATAGGCTTTTTTGAGCTCCTCCTTGGTGACGTTTTTATCAACGCCGAGCAATTGGTAGTAATCTTCCTTCGCCATGGTTTAGAATTCGTTTCAAAATTCAGAACGAGCAGCGTGGCAGAGTTTTGGCGAGGAGCAAGGCGTGGCCGAGGGAGCAATCTTCAAAGAGGCTTGCCCCTCGGCTACAACGCTGCTCCCCGCCCAATAAATCTGCCACCCGAAGGGTTTGGCAGTAGAAAGCCATCGACGCGGCGTTGAGTCGCGAGGGGATAGGCCCTCCGGGCA
>DASYOA010000242.1:0-6253 GCA_036008265.1 Opitutaceae bacterium | reverse complement strand
CCTTCACGTCCTCCTCGGCATAGGCGGCGCAGAGCACGGCGAGCAGGATGCGATCGACGCCCACGGCGGGCTCGATCACGTGCGGCACGAATTTTTTCTTCGTGGCCTCGTCGAAATACTCCATTGGCTTGCCGCTGGCGGTGGCGTGCTGCGTGAGGTCGTAGTTGCCGCGCGCGGCGATGCCCCACAATTCCTGCACGCCGAACGGATACTTGAACATGATGTCCACCGTGCCCTTCGAGTAGAACGCGAGTTTCTCCTTCGGGTGCGCGTAGAGCGAGAGATGCGACTCGGGCAGGCCGATGCTGAGCAGCCACGCCTGGCACCACGCGATCCATTCCTGGTGGCACTTGGCCCAGTCGGCGTCCTCGTGGATGAAATATTCCATCTCCATCTGCTCGAACTCGCGCGAGCGGAAGATGAAGTTGCGCGGCGTGATTTCGTTGCGGAAACTTTTTCCGATTTGCGCGATGCCGAAGGGCAGCTTCACGCGGCCGGTGTCGACGACGTTCTTGAAATCGACGAACATGCCCTGCGCGGTCTCGGGCCGCAGGTAGGCGACGCTGCTCCCGTCGGTCATCGCGCCGACATTCGTCTGGAACATCATGTTGAACGAGCGCGGCGGCGTGAGGCTGCCGGGTTCGCCGGTGGCAGGCGAGGGGATGAGCGGGATTTCCTCGGGCTTGGCCTCGGTCATGTCGCGGGGTTGGACCGGCTCGATTTTGCCCTGGATCGCTTTCTTGCGTTTGAAATTTTCGGCGGCGGCCTGGAGCTCTTCGGCAGTGCGCTCGCTTTCCAGCGCGGAGACGTAGCCGACCGTTTTGCCATCGACCACGACCGGCGCGAAAAACAACTGGTCGGCGCGGTAGCGCTGCTTGCTCACCTTGCAGTCGACGAGCGGGTCGGTGAAGCCGGCGACATGGCCGCTGGCTTCCCAAACCTTCGGATGCATGATGATGGACGACTCGAGGCCGACGTTGTCGTCGCGGCGACGCACCATGTCGTTCCACCAGCAGTCGCGGATATTTTTCTTCAGCTCGGCGCCGAGCGGGCCGTAATCGAAAAAGCCGTTGAAGCCGCCGTAGATTTCGGACGAGGGGAAAATGAAGCCGCGGCGTTTGCAGAGCGCGACGATGCGCTCCATGAGGTCGGTGGGTGAGTCGGCGGTGGACATGGAAGGCGAAAACTATCGGCACGCAGGGCGCCGGGTCAACCGCGGGGTGAGCCTCCTTCGCTAAAGCTTCCGACTTCGCCAAGGCTACGACGGACAAGACGGAGGCCAAGGGGCACCCCGCCCGCATGAACAAGCAAGCGCCACCCCATGTGTGATGTATTCACACATTGCTCTTGACAGTCGGAAACCGGCCGGTGGAGGCTTCGCGCATGCCCATGGCTTCCCTGAATCAAAATGAGCTGGAAGCGCTTCGCATCCTCTGGGAGCGGGGCGAATCGAAACCGGCGGAGATCCAGGCTCACTTTTCCTGGCCGATTGAAAACGCGACCTTGCGCTCGGTTTTGGTCAACCTGGTCGAGAAGCAGCAAATCGCCCGCCGGCTGCAGGGGAAGGCGTTTTTTTATGCGGCCCGCGTGCCCAAAGCCACCTTGTTGCGCACCATGATGCAGACGCTGGCCCGGGTTTTTGCCGGAGGCTCCCATCAGGAACTGGTCGTTCAATTGATGGAAACATCCGACGTCAAAGCGGCGGATCTCAAACTCATCCACCAAGCGGCTGACGGATTCCCGGCCAAAAAGACAAAAAGAAAGGCAAAATGAATCTGCCCCCTTTGCTGGCCTTGCCCGTGTTCGGTGTCCTGCTTAAATGGACCGGTTTGCTCGCGCTCGGCTGGGTGACCCATGGGATCTTGCGTCGCCAGCATACGCGCTGGCGGTTGATTCTCTGGCGCAGCATCCTTTGCTTCGGCCTGGTCCTCCCGCTGCTGCATTCGGTGCAAATTCCGGGCCTGAAGATTCCGATCGCCAGCAAGGTTGAGCCCCTGGGTGAGCCTGCCACCGTATTTCTCCCGTTTGCCGTGGTCAGTGTAACCCCGCCGGCGACGGCGGTGACGAAGCGGCCGGTCGTTTCGTGGCCATTGCTGGTCACCGTCAGCCCGACCTCCGGCAGTATAAAGGTCGCCCCGCCACCGCCACCGGCCAAGCCGGTTCCCTGGGGCGCCATTTTCGCGGGGATTTGGGCCTTTGGGTTCAGCTGCGGGGTGGCCCGGCTGGTCCGCCTCCAGCTTCAACTTTCCCGGTTGCGGAAGGAAACGGATCAACCAGCGAAAGAACTTCAGCAGCTTGCGGCCCAGATTCAGCTGCGGCTGAAGGTTTATCGAGCGGTTGAGATCAAAATCTCAGATGCGGTCGCGTCACCCTTTGTTTGCGGCCTGTTGAAACCCGCGGTCATCCTGCCGCGAACGCTGTCGCAACAATTATCCTCGGGCGAAACCGCGGCGCTCTTGAGCCACGAAATTGCGCACTTGCGCCAGCACGACCTGGTTTGGTGCGTGGCCTGGCGCTGGATGCAGGCGGCCTGCTGGTTTCATCCGCTCGTTTGGAATGTTCCCGCCGCCCACAACCTCGCTTGCGAACAGGAAGCCGACCGCATCGCCTCGGGACAATTGGCGGATCAGGATTCCTATATCCAGTTGTTGGCCCAGCTCGCGTTGCGGGTGCTGGCCTTGCCGGCCGTTGAGACGAAACTCACATTGAATGGGAGCTCCCAGATTGCGCGCCGGTTGAAGCATCTTGGCCAAAAGGGAATGGATGCCTGGAGCTGGAGACATTCCGCGGCGGGATTTGGCCTGATGGGAATGTTGTTCCTGGTGGCCGCCGGTTGCGATTTTTCCAAAGCCGATGCGGAAAACGCGAAGATTTCGACACGGGTTGTGCTCAAATCAGCCCCGACCGTGGTTCAGGATAAAAACGGCAAACCGGGCCATGCCGTTTTGGCGGCCACGGTCGATGCCCCGGGCCAGGCGACAAAAGCCACGGCTGACCCTGGCCAGTCCGAGGCGCTCAAGCAGCTCGCTGAGGATGCTGTACAAAAGGGGGCGTTCGCGCCGGCCCACAAAAATGACCAGCCCGTCGTGTCGGACGCGAGGGCGTCAGTGGCGGCCCAGGAACATGCCGATTTTGACCAAGGCAAGCTCCCGCCTGAACTGCGTTACGACACGCCACCCAAACCGGCCAATACGGCGTTTGCGGTGTATCCGTTCGAACTCTTGCGCGACCGCGTGAGCGGCACCGCGGAAGTGCGATTCCTGGTCAATCCAAGGGGCAGGGTCGAGCAAGCCGTCGTGATCAAGGCGACGCGTCCCGAATTTGGACAGGCCTTTCTGGCCATGCTTGACGAATGGAGATTCCATCCGGCGCTGAAGGAGGGAAAGCCCACATGGGCGGTGATGGACCTCCAGCAGGAATTCTCGGGCTCCGGCGGCGATGCGCCAGTGAGCGGTGAGGCGAGGGATTTGTTGAATGAATTGAAAAAGGAAAAGCCCGTGCTTTGCCCGCTCAAGGATCTCGACATTGCGCCCCAGCTGCTTTCGCGGCAGCTGCCGGTATTTCCCTCCGCGCTGGTTGGCAAAGTAGCCGGGGGGCAGGTGAATATTGAGTTTTTCATCGACCACAACGGCGATGTGCAGCTTCCGCGCGTGGTCTCCGCCACCAACCCGGCTTTCGGCTACGCTGCCATGCAGGGCGCGTCGACCTGGAAGTTTGCGCCGCCGACCAGCCACGGGAAGCCGGTGGATGTACGCGCACAAATATCCATCGATTTCATCACGCCCAAGCCCGTGCCAATGGCCAGCACGATCCCCGTTGATCCTGCCAATCTCAACGGCGTGCAGGTGATCAATCTGGCCGACCTTGATCAGCAACCCGTGATACGATTCCGAACGCCGATCAATTATCCCATTAAAATGAGGGGCAACGGCATCACCGGCACGGTCCAAGTCGGCTTCATCTGCGACGCCGAAGGCCGAGTTCGGGACACGCATATTGTCACCAGCTCGGGCTTCAACGAATTGGACCAGGCCGCCGTCAAAGGTATTTCCACGTGGGTATTCAAGCCGGGCAGAAAAAACGGCCACGCCGTCAACGTCCATATGACCGTTCCTGTTACCTTCGGCCTCAATCGCATCTAATCCGCTATGTTCACCCCCGCTCCCTCGTTTCGTTTTGCGTTCGTCCTGATTTTTTTCGTCGCGCTGCGGCTTGCCGCGCAGGATGTCATCGTCAACGGCCCGTCGTGGGTTAATCCGGTCGATCCGCCGGATCAGTTGCCGGTGGTAAAGATGGACAAGCCCGACTATCCCGAGCGCTTGGACGGTTCGACGGAAATCAACTATGTGGTGGTCGACTCGTTTGTTTTTGCCGAGGGAAAACGCTTAATCATGCAATACAGCTTCACCAATCCCCTGTTCTACGACGCACTTGGCGCGATGGGCAAATGGCGGACTGAGCCGGCCATGCGCGACGGCCAACCGGTTAATTCCATGGTGCGGCACGCCTTTATTTTCAATCCGGCTTGCGCCAGCGCGAAAGGGCCCGCCGCCACGCCGCGATTGCTCAGTGTGGTTGTGCCGGAGCGGCCGAGCGGGCTGGCCAAAAACAACGACCTGCCGGCCAAACTTTATGTTACTGCGAGCGGCGAAGGCTCAGGGGAGGCGACAAAAACCGTGGTCGACGCTGGCGTCCCCGCCAAGCTTTACGTTACGGCGAGTATTGATGCCACCGGGCAGGTGACGAATGCGGTGGCCGATGCCGGCACGCCCGAGGCATTCGGGCAACTCGCCGAAGACGCCGTGCTCAAGTGGCGTTTTGCCCCGGCGCGCAAGAATGGCCAGCCGGTGGCGCAGGACGTGCGCGTGCCGGTGGTATTTCTGAAACCATATAGCATCGACGTTAAGGCGGACACGCCGCCGCGTGCCACCTATCAGGCGCGGGCGGTTTATCCGCCTGACATGGTCCTCTCGGCGCAATCTGGATTAGTGAAGGTACATTTCGTCGTCGATATCGAAGGGAGGGTGCGCAACGCCTATGTATTTTCTTCGACCAATCCCGGGTTAAATCAGCCGGCGCTTGACGCGATCGCGAAGTGGCGTTTCGAGCCGGGCCGTCGCAACGGCGTGCCGGTCAAAGTGGCCCTGGTGATCCCGTTCGATTTTACCGTTCGTGGTCCGTCAACCCAGGGCCACGAGGCGTTCGATGTTTCCGACGACCGCAGCGATCAAAGCAAACTCCCTCCCGAGCTGCGTTACGATCTCCCGCCCAAGCCGGCCAATGTCGTGCTGGCGGTGTATCCGTTCGAGCTCTTGCGCGATGGCGTGGGTGGCACGGCGGAGGTGCGATTCTTGGTCAATCGAATGGGCAAGGCTGAACAAGCCATCGTGGTCAAGGCCACGCGGCCTGAGTTTGGGCAGGCGTTGCTGGCCATGCTCGACGAATGGAAATTCCAGCCCGCAATGAAGGAGGGAAAACCCACGCTGGCGGTGATGGACGTCCAACAGGAGTTTTCGGATTTCCATGGCGACGTGCCGGTAAGCGACGAGGCGAAGGATTTGTTATATGAATTGAAGAAGGGAAAACTTGATCTCTGCCCGATCAAGGATCTCGACGTCCGGCCGCTGTTGCTTTCGCAGCGTTCGCCGGTGTTTCCGTCTGCGCTCATTGGCAAAGTGGCTGAGGGGAAGGCGGTCATCGAGTTTTTCATCGACCACTACGGCACCGTGCAGCTCCCGCGCATCGTCTCGGCCACCGATCCGGCATTCGGCTATGCGGCCGTGCAGGGCGTGGCGGCGTGGCGGTTCGCGCCGCTCACCAGTCACGGCAAGTCAGTGGCGGTTCGCGCACAAGTGCCGATAAATTTTACCACGCCCAAGCCCGCGCCAGCTGCCGCCAGTGTTCCTGTTACCGCTGCGCCCAAGCCCGCGAACGATGCGGCTCTGGCCAACGGCGACCACATTTTTAATCTGTCCAACGTCGATCAGCCACCCGAGCCACGCTTTCAATCACCGCCGGAGTTTCCCTTTATGAAGGACGCCGGCAGTATCACTGACACGTTTGCCGTTGGCTTTATTTGCGACACTCAAGGCCATGTCCAGGGTGCTCATGTCGTCATCAGCTCGGGCTCCAGCGCATTGGATAAAGCCGCCGTCGCCGGCGTCTCCAAGTGGATATTCAAACCCGGCATGAAAGACGGCCACCCCGTCAACGTTCGCATCGAAGCTCCTATTATTTTTGCTCCCTCTCGCAG
>DASYOA010000241.1:0-10132 GCA_036008265.1 Opitutaceae bacterium | reverse complement strand
GTTGCATCGCGATCTCGAGGAATATGCGGCGGACGACGCGATGGAGTCGCTGGCGAACCGGCCGGCCTCGCGTGTATCCGAGGAACTCGGCCGGCTCGCGCCGACTGAACTCCAGAGATTGCTGCGTCGTTGCGCCGAGGTGCGCTGGCAGCAGAAAGTGTATTTTGCGCGCTTGCGCCTCGCACGGCTCGGCTGGGAGTCGGCGTGCCATCACGCCGCGTTGGAAATCCTCGGCTACCGTTTTAACCGTGCGCCGATGTTGCGTGTAGCCACGGCATGGCCGTTGTCCGGGTGGTCGGCAGGCGAGGGGACAACGGACAAAGCATTTGCCGCCGAGGAGGACCGCTGGAGCGCACAGGGCGCGCGCCCGGCGAATCACCCGCGCGTGCGTTTGCGCCAGTACGCCGCGTGGACGCGCGAGCGGCCGGACTGGCCGGCGCGGCTCGAGGTGCTGGCTTGCACCTTGCCGGCCGACTTTGGCGCAAACGCTGGGTCCACGGCTGATTTTCGCCGCGTGCACGCGCTGGCAAGATTGCGCGACCGGCTCGCGCGCGAGATTTGTGCCGACGCCGTGGGTGGCACACGGCTCGACAATCTGGTTTGCGACGGTTTCTGGCCGCTGCTGGCAGCGTGTGGGGCGGATGGATTTTTCGCGTGGTGGTTTAATTGGCCGGCGGGCGATCTTCCGCCGCATGTAACGGGCGCATTACAGGCCCTAGGGGTTTTCACCCATCGCGCAAAACCCGCGTGCCACGGTTTTGCGCAAGGCATGCTTGGTTGGCTGCTTGCGCGGGAAAACTTTGCCGGTCGAGAGGGCTGCGGGACTTGACAAGATTCTCCGCCGGTCGATATGTTGACCAACTCAATTTAGTTCACTTTCTAAAAGTGGGCCTCGTGCCCGCTTTTTTTTTCCACAAAATACAACACCATGAGCAGCGAAATTCTTTCCGTTCTCGAATACATGGAGAAAGAGAAGGGGATCAGTCGTGCCGACATGATTGCCGCGATCGTCAACGCCCTCAAAACGGCGGCCCTGAAGGGCGTGAACTCCGGCCAGGAGCTCAAAATCGACATCAATCCCAAGAATGGCCAGCTCAAGGCGTGGTCGTTGCTCAAGGTGGTCGACTCGATCAGCAATCCCAAGGTCGAGATCCACATCGAGAAAGCACAGGTGCTCAGGCCCGGTGCGCAGCTCGGGGAATTCATTGAGAAGGAAATCGACCCCTCGACGCTCGGCCGCATCGCCGCCCAGACCGCCCGCCAGGCCGTCATGCAAAAGGTGCGGCAATTCGAGAAGGAACGCATTTACGACGATTTCAAGGACATGGTCGGCAATATCGTCAGCGGCGTCGTCCGCCGCCGTGAGCGCAACGACCTTTATGTCGATCTCGGCAAGGCCGAGGCCATGCTGCCCGGCAAGGAACAAGTGCCCGGTGAGGAATACCAGCCCGGCGAACGCATCCGTTGCCTGCTCCTGGCCATTGAGTCCAGCCCGCGCGGCCCCGAGGTCATCCTGACCCGGGCCAGTCCGAAATTTGTCCGCCGCCTCTTCGAACTCGAAGTCACGGAAATCGCCGATGGTACGGTCAAGATCGAGGCCTTTGCGCGCGAGCCCGGCTACCGCACCAAAATCGCCGTTTCCACGGCCGACCAGAAGGTCGATCCCGTCGGTGCGTGCGTCGGCGCCCGCGGCGCCCGGGTGAAAACCATCGTGCGCGAACTCGGCGGCGAGAAGATCGACATCATCCGCTATTATCCCGACCCGAAGGAAATGGTCATTGAGGCGCTCAAGCCCGCCGCGCCGCGCGACATTGTTTTCGACGAAAAAAATCACCGCATCATCGTCAAGGTGGCCACGGATGACCTCGCGGTCGCCATTGGCAAAGGCGGCAAAAACGTCCGCCTCACTTCGCGGTTGCTCGGCTGGCGCCTCGAGGTTGAAGAATTCAAGACCACTTCCGACGACCCGCGCGCCACCGCCATCGCATCGCTGACCAAGGCCTTCGCCTTGGAAACCGTCGCCGCCGAGCGCCTTGTCGCCATCGGCATCAATTCACCCGCCGCCTTTTCGGGCGTCGAACAAAACGACCTCGTTGACGCCGGTTTTACCACCGAGGAAGCGCAGGACATCCTCGCGCGCGTCACCAAAGCCAGCGTCTGATTCCTGCACCACACAGCTACTAATTGATGAGTATCCGCATTCACGAACTGGCGAAAAAAATCGGCATGGACAACAAAGAGCTGTTGTCCCTGCTCAAAACACGCCATTTCGACGTGAAAAGCGTTTCGAGCACGGTCGATAATATTTCCGCCGAGGCCATCGAACAGGAGTTTGCGCCCAAGGCTGCGCCCGTCCCGTCTCCCGCCGCGCCGGAGCAGTCCACCGCGACCGAGACGGAAAACAAGTCGATGGGTGGCACCGCGGTCGCCACCGCGCCGGATTCGTCGCACGCCTTCACGACCCATGTTCCGCGCGATGCGTTCGTGAAAACCGCCGAAGGCGTCCGCCGCGAAAAGGAAGAGGCCGCCCGCGCCGCCGCACCTAAGGCCACCATCTCTGCCCCGACCCGCCCCGTGCCGCCGCCCGCGCCCCTGCGCCCGATCGCGCCCATGCGCGCCGCGGAAACGGTGTCCCCGCCTGCGATCAAGTTTGCCCCGCCCCCCGTCCCCACGCGGCCCGCGCCGGTTTCACCGATCTCAGTTCCTCTTTCAAAATCGGTGTCGCCGTCGATGCCCAGCATGCCCACCCGGAGTACACCGCCCGCGCCTCCCTCTGTGCCGGTCGCGTACACGGCGCCGGAGATTACGCAAGTTGGCGACGTCAAGGTCATCCACATCAAGCCGCCCATCATCGTCCGCGATTTTGCCACGGCGCTCAGCCTCAAGCCGTTCAAGCTCATCTCGGAGCTGATGGAAATGGGCATCTTTGCCGCGATGACGCAAAGTCTCGACGAGACCGTTGCGGCCAAGGTGGCCGAGAAACATGGCTTCCTCCTCGAAATCAAGCACCGGGCCGACGCCGCCACGCAGCAGGCCGCGAAGGAAAAAGAGAAGGAAAAACAAACGAAACCGGACGCCGCCGATCCGGCCAACCTCGTGGCCCGCCCTCCGATCGTCTGCATCCTTGGCCACGTCGATCACGGCAAGACTTCGCTCCTCGACGCCATCCGCAAGGCCCATGTCGCTGATGGCGAGGCCGGCGGTATCACGCAGCACATCGGCGCCTACCAGATCGAGTTCAACAGCCGGAAAATCACTTTTCTCGACACTCCCGGCCACGCCGCCTTCAACAAAATGCGCGCGCGCGGCGCCAATGTCACCGACATCGCCGTGCTCGTGGTCGCGGCCGACGACGGCTTCATGCCGCAGACCGACGAGGCGCTCCAGCATGCGCAAAATGCCAAGGTTACGCTCCTTGTCGCGGTCAACAAAATGGACACCAAGGGTGCCAATCTCGATCGCGTCAAAGCCCAGATGCAGGAACGCAGCATCGCGCCCGAAGACTGGGGTGGGGAGACTGTCACCGTGCCCGTCTCCGCGGTCAAAGGCACCGGCATCAACGATCTGCTCGAGATGATCCTTCTCCAGGCCGATGTGCTCGAATTGAAGGCGGACCCGAAGGGCGAGATCGCCGGTATCATCATCGAGTCGCAGGTCGATGTTGGCCGCGGCCCGCTGGCCACGGTCATCATCCAGCGCGGCACGCTCAAAATCGGCGACGCCATCGTGTGCGGTCCGCATTGGGCCAAAGTGCGCGCGATGTACGATGACCAGGGCCTTCCGATCAAGGTCGCCCCGCCGTCCACCCCGGTGCGCATCATTGGCTGGAGCGGCACGCCGGACAGCGGCGCGGCTTTCGTCGGTGCAAAAAATGCCCGCGAAGCGGAGAAACTGGCGGAGGAAGAGGAGCACCGCCTCAAAGCCAGCTCGATCACCGACACTCCGCCCAAGGACATTTCCGTCGAGAAGCTTTTCGCCAACATCGCCGCCACGCAGGAGAAGGTGCTCAAAGTCATCGTCAAGACGGACGTCTTTGGTTCGGCCGAGGCCGTGCGCACCATTCTCGAAGGCATCAAAAGCACAAAGATTTCGCTCGAGATCGTTTCCACCGATGTCGGCCTCGTCACCAAGAACGACGTCCTCATGGCCAGCGCCGCCGGTTCGATCATTCTCGGTTTCAACACCAAGCTCGAGAACGGCGTCACCCCGCTGGCCAAGCACCACGGCGTGCGCATCGAGACTTTTGGGATTATTTACGAGCTTGGCGACAAGGTCCGCGAAATGATGGCCGACCTGCTCGATCCCGACCTCAAGGAAACGAAGACTGGCGCCGCGGAAGTCCGCGCCACGTTCCCGCTCGCGAAAGGCTTCGTCGCGGGCTGCCTCGTCACCGAGGGCAAGGTCAACCGCAACGCCTCCGCCCGGCTTCGGCGCGGCAAGGAAACCGTGTACGAAGGCAAGGTCGGCACGCTCAAGCGCTTCAAGGACGACGCCAGCGAAGTTCGGGCCGGCCTCGAGTGTGGCATCAAGCTCGACGATTTCAACGGCTATCAGGTCGGCGACGTCATCGAGTGCTACGAGATCCAGAAAATCCGCGCCGCGCTTTGACGATTGTGCATTGCGCAATTCGTCCCGCGGCCTGAGTATGATTCATGGTCGCCGGGCAATCTCCGCCTCGCCCACCACCTTTTGACACCATGAGCAATCGCACGCTTCGCGTTAACGAACTGATCCAGCGCGAGCTCAGCGCCATCCTCCGGCAGCGCCACCAGTCCGAGGCCGTCGCGGTCACCATCACCGAGATCCGCGTCTCGCCCGACCTGCGCGACGCCCGCGTGTTTGTTTCGGTCATCGGCAACGATGATTTCGCGGAGGAAAAGCTCCGGTGGCTGCGCCGCATCAGCAACGAGTTGCGCACCGAGCTCGGCCACCGTATCGTGCTGAAATACATGCCGCGTTTTAACTACGTCCTCGACCGCTCCACCGTCCAGAGCGTCCGCATCCTGCAGGCGCTCGACGAAATTGAGGCGAAAGAGAAGGAGCCCGATGCCTAAATTTTACCCGCAGCTTTCGCCGAGATTCGGCCGGCTCCTGCCTGCGCTCGCCGGAAAAAAAATCGTGGTCGTCGGCCATGCCCGGCCCGATGGCGACTGCATCGGCGCGCAGGTTGCATTGGCCCGTGTCCTCACGGCGCTTCGTCTCGATGCCGTCTGCGCCAATCCTGATGTCGTGCCGCGCCGCCTGCGTTTCCTCACGCCCGGCCTGGCCTTTCACCGCCCGGATGACCTCGGCAAGCTCGATTACATCGCGCTTTATGTCGATTGCGCCGATCACAGTCGCGCCGGCCAGAAGCTGAAGGAACGCTTCCCGCTGCCATTTGCCAGCGTCGATCACCATCTTTCCAACAACGGTTTTGCCGAGCACAATTTCATGGATGCCGGTTCCTCCGCCACCTGCGAAATCCTGGCCGGGCTTTTCCTCGACAACCACCTGCCGGTGGACCACCTCGCCGCACAGGCGCTTTATGTCGGCATCCTCACGGACACGGGCCAGTTCCGTTTCAACTCCACCTCGCGCCGCACGTTCCAGCTCGCCGCCGAGTTGATGTCGCTCGGCGCCCAGCCTTCCGAGGCCGGCTACCAGCTCTATGAGCGCGAGTCCGCGGGAAAAATGCAATTGCTGCAGCAATTCCTCGCTTCGCTCCGCCTCGAATGCGGCGGGCGCGTCTGCATCGGCACGCTGCCAAAAGGCATTTTTTCCGAGACCGGCACTTCGACCGAGGACACCGAGGGCCTGGTCGATTATGCGCGCAGCGTCGATGGCGTGGAGATCGGCGTGCTCATCGAGGAGCAGCCCGATGGCGTCAAGGCCAGCCTCCGCTCCAAGGACCCCATTTATCGTGTCGATCTCATTGCCGCGCAATTCAACGGTGGCGGCCATGCCTGCGCCGCCGGCCTGAACGTCAAGGAAACCGCGGCCACCTTCTTGCCGCGCCTGCTGGCCGTGCTCAGTGCGCAGATCGCCACCGTGGCTGCGCAGAAGGATTCGACCTAGGGTAGGGCGCGCTGCCTTCAGCGCGCCGCGGGCGGTTGGGTCAACCGCCCCTGCCTTTGACGATCCACCATAAAACCTTCTCATTTTAATATGCTTCAGCAGCAAAAAGAACTCGAAGGCGTGCTCCTCGTTGACAAGCCCGGCGGTTTTACCTCGCACGACGTCGTCGCGCGCCTCCGCCGAAAACTCGCGATGAAACGCATCGGCCACGCGGGCACGCTCGATCCCATGGCCACCGGCCTGCTCATCATGCTCATCGGCAAGGCCACGCGCATTTCGCAATATCTCATCAGCCTCGACAAGGAATATGAAGGCACCGTCACGCTGGGCGCCGTGACCGACTCGCAGGATGCCGACGGCCAGGTCATGGAAACCCGCCCCGTTCCGCCGCTCAGCGAGGCCGAAGTGTTGGCGGTGATGAAGACCTTTCTTGGCGACCAGTACCAGATGCCGCCGATGTTCTCCGCGATCAAGATCGACGGCGTGCCGCTCTACAAAAAAGCCCGCCAGGGCGAGGAGGTGGTGCGCGAGCAGCGTTTCATCCGCGTGTCGAGCATCGAGCTCACCCATTTTGCGCCGCCGCAGTTTTCCTTCCGCCTTCGCTGCAGCAAGGGCACCTATGTGCGCACCATCGCGCACGACATCGGCCAGAAAATTGGCTGTGGCGCGCACTTGAGTGCGCTGCGCCGGACGGCCACGGATCGATTCCGCGTCGAAGATTCGCTCACCCTCGACCAAATCGAGGCCCTGCCGGTGCGAGAAATCGAGAAACGCCTTTTGCCGGTGCACATGGCGGTGCCGAGTGTCGCGCTTGGGTAAGTGTAACGATCCTTTTTGAAACCGCGAATGGACGCGAATGGACGCTAATAACCGGAGGCAGAAAAATCCAAATGACGAATACCACCGCACGAGTGACAAGGATTAAGTGTCTAGCGGTTTCGCGGGGTGAGGGCACCCCGCCCACAAAATGAGATGGCTGATCTCGCAGACTCGGTGTCTCGGCATGACAGGCAAAGGATCTGGGCTCCTTGGCTTGTGCCTTATTCGCGTTAATTCGTGCCTGTCCTTCGTAGCTTTAGCGAAGTAGGATTCATTCGCGGTTGAAAATAAGACATGAACGCCACTTTTCCCTCGCTCGAACAAGCCGCCGCCCTGCCGCGGTGGCCGTTGCACGTGGCCATCGGCATGTTCGACGGCGTGCATCTCGGCCACCGCGCCGTCATCGAGGCCGCCGTGCAGTCCGCGCGGAGTAGTGGCGGCCTCGCCGTTGTCCTTACATTTTTTCCGCACCCGAGCACGCTCTTCCGCCCGGAAAATCCCACGCGCCTGATCATGCCGCCGGCGGCCAAGGCGAGCGTGCTGTTTAAACTCGGGGTCGATGCCATCATCGAGCAACCCTTCACGATGGAGTTTGCGCGCATCTCGGCCGAGGAATTCCTGCCGCATTTGCGCCAGACGCTGCCGACGCTCGCCCGCATTTACGTCGGCGAAAACTGGCGTTTTGGCCGGGGCCGGCGTGGTGATGTCCCGTTCCTGGTCGCCGAGGGACGCCGGCTTGGCTTGGCCGTCTTTAGCGCGCCGCGGGTCAACCTCGACGGCGAGCCCATCAGCAGCACCCGCCTGCGAACGCTGATCGGGGAGGGCGACATCGCTGCGGCCAATACCCTGCTCGGCTACCATTATTTCTCCGAAGGCATGGTCGTGCCCGGCGCGCACCTCGGTCACCAACTGGGTTTTCCCACGCTCAACCTTGGCTGGGAACCGGAGCTGCAGCCGCGCTTCGGCGTTTACACGGTGCGCGTCTCCGGCGCGAAATCACCCACGCCTTTGCCCGCGGTGGCCAACTACGGCCTGCGCCCGACGGTCGGAAGCGACACCCATCCGCGCCTCGAGGCGCACCTGCTCGGGCCGTGCCCGTTCGGCGAAGGCGATACAATCACGGTTGAGTGGCTGCGCTTCCTGCGCCCTGAAAAAAAATTTGCCAACACGGCTGAGCTCCGCGCGCAAATTGCCCGGGACGTGGCCGCAGCCGGGACAGAGTTTCGCCTTCCGCCCAAGTAGGTGAAAAAGCCGTTCGACCAGCGCTTGGCTGGCCGTCATATTCACATCGTCGAATGAGCCGCGACCGCAGCACCACCATGGCCGATGTGGCCGCCGCCGCCAAAGTGCACGTCTCGACGGTTTCGTTGTGCCTGCGCAACAGCCCCTTGATTCCCGAGGCCACCCGCCGGCGGATCCGTGCCGCCGCCGTCAGGCTGGGCTATCGACCCGACCCGCTCGTCTCCGCCCTGATGCGCCGGCGGCGGACCGGGCGCGACGCGGAGAGCCACGCGGTGATTGCTTTTGTCACGGCCTTTCCCTCCCGCGAGGGCTGGCGAAAAACCTCGCCGATGTTTGTCGGGTATTTCAAGGGAGCGCGCCGCCGGGCCGAGGAAATAGGCTACCGACTGGAAGAATTCTGGCTGCCGCCCGAGGACATGTCGCCCCAGCGGTTCAGCGACGTGCTCTTCCATCGCGGCATCCATGGGCTGCTGCTGGCTCCGCTGCCCAACCCCGCCCGGCCGCTCAGTCTGGCTTGGAAAAATTTTTCAGTCGTGGCGCTCGGACTCACGCACTCGAGCCAGTCTTTGCACTGCGTCTCCCACGATCACTATCATGCGATGTTGATGGCGATGGATCGCTGCCATGCCTTGGGCTACCGGCGTATCGGCCTGGCGGCGAGCAAGCTGGCCCACAGCAAGGTCGAGGGTATCTGGCTGGCAGCCTATTTAATGAAATGCCGGGAATTCGATCTCAACGATGCGCCTCCGCCGTTGGTGGCGGAAACCTGGAAGGAAGAACTCGTGCAATCCTGGTACCAGCGCCATCGACCCGATGTCATCATTTCGACCAATCCGCAGGATTTGAGCGGGTGGATCGAGCATTGGGGCCTTCACCCGCCCCGCGATTTGGGCTTGGTGAATTTGAGCGGCACGCGCCTGGGAGAAACGGTCAGCAGTATTTTGCAAAGCTCCGAAGCGATCGGCGAACACGCCATCGACCTGCTCGTCAGCGGCATCGAGCACAATGAGCGCGGTGCGTCCGACCTGCCCGGCACCTTGCTTGTTCCGGGCAAATGGAACGAGGGCCAAACCCTTTGCTTGCAGTCGGGAACGAACACGACCGCGCGTGCCCGGGCCAAGCGGCGATGGGGCGGTTCAGAATTAATGTAGCCACAAAGGATCACAAAGAATGGCCTTTCTTTGAGCTCGATGTGATCTTTCGTGGCAAAAAATCCGGTTGGCCGCTACCTAGCGTTCGGGCGAAGGGAACGATATACTCGCCGTGGTTCAGGCAACATGGTTCGGTTTTATTTAAAATGCTCTAAACCGGGTGCAGAAAAGCAAAAGTGGCGGACCTTTGCAGGTCCGCCACTTTGTTTTGCTATTGGAATCCAGAGCCCCCTCTGTGTAACTTCGCAAAATTCGATTGCCGGTGAAGATCGCATGCGGTGACAGAACCGCTGCGGATCCCGAGGGCGATCCACTCGCGTGGGCACCCCCGGGCCGGCGTGATTATTTATTGATGCGTGACATTAAGCGCATAGAACGCGACGTGGGCGCCGACGGTGCCGCTTGAGCCGGTGGTCTGCAGGTAGTCGCCCGCCTTGAAGTAGAAGCGCTCGGAGTTGTAACTCGAATTAATGGTGTAGTTCTGCGTCACTCCGTTAACGATGATCGTGAGTGCATTGCCGACCGTTTTGATGGTGTAACTGAACTTTTGGCCGAGCGGGACGGTTGTGACGTTGGTCTCAGGTCCGCCGCCAGACGGGCTGGTTTCGAGGAGGAGGGTAATTTGTCCAGTCGAGTAGTAGAACAACTCGAGCAACGGTTTGGTCGAGGTTGGCGTTCCACCAGTGCCGATGTGAATCTGGCCGATGGCGACGTGCGCCAAGGTGTCTTCCACCTTGAGGGTGGCGGTCTGGATATTCGTTCCGGTCAAGGGCCAGTCGCCGCCCGGATTCAGCTCGCGCAACTCGCTTCGGGGATAACTCGAGTTGGTGGTATGAACGCCATTTTCCGGGCAGAAGAAGGTCATG
>DASYOA010000240.1:0-4805 GCA_036008265.1 Opitutaceae bacterium | reverse complement strand
CGCGAGCGCACATAAACCCAGCGCCAGGAACCACCGGCGGCATGCACGCGAAACTCCGGATCAATGAAGGGCGCTTCGCCGCGGCGCTGCTGATCCCAGATTTCCCGGCAGCCCGGCAAGTCCTCGGGATGGATGAGATCCGCCCAGATTCTCGGACTGGGGGACAGCGTGCCCGGGTCATAACCAAGCATGGTCCAGATGCTGGGGCTGTAGTAGAATTTATTCGTCGAGATCTGCCATTCGAAAATGCCGATATGCGTGGAGTCGAGGGCGAGGCGGAGGCGTTCATCGCTGACCTTGAGCATGGCCTCGACCCGCCGGCGTTCCTCGTTTTCGGCGATGAGTTTCTGATTGGAAAGCTCGGTGGCGCGCTGCCCGGCCCAGGCGCTGCGCGCGAGATGGACGCTCAGGCCGAGGAGCAGGGTGATGCCCAGGCCTGCGATGAGGGCGAACTCCGGCAGGTAGCGGCGGTTTTGCCGCAGAAATTCAGGCAGGGGCGTGAGGGTGATGCGCACACGCCGGTCCGCGATGCTGAAGACCTTGTCGAGCACGTGCGGATCGCCGGTCTGCACGCGGCCGGCGTTGATGGCATACACGCTTTGGCCGGCAATCTCGATGGAGCAGAAATAGCTTTCGGGAAGATTGAGCCGCTGAATGATGGTGTTGAAGAAAGTCTGGTAAACAAATTCGCCCGCAGTGAAGCCGGCGAGTTTGCCGCTGTGGTAGACCGGCGCATAGAGCACGAAACCCGGCCCGCGCGTGGGCAACTGCACCGTCCCCGAGATGGCGAGCGCGGCATTCAGGCGGGCGGCCTCGAGTGCGTCGGCCCGGACCGGGTCGGCGGCGTGATCGAAATCGATCGCGTCTTCGTTGCCGGTCACCGGATAAACCCAGCGGGTGTGCAGCGAGGAGTCGACCCATTCAATCGCGACGCAACCGGGCGATTCACCTGACGAGAGCTGCGTCGTGGCGTCGGTCTCCCACACGGCGGTGGCCTGGTCTGGGGCCTGGCTCCAGCGGCTGGCGATGCGCTCAAAGGCGCCGGTCTGGCGGTCGAGCTCATGGGTGATGCCACTGGCGAGTTTGTCGATGTCCCGCTGGGTGTTCGCGCCGAGGTAATAGAGTTCTTGTTCGTGCAGGCCGGTCCATAAGACCAGGGTGAGCGTGGCGGAAAATATCCCAACCGGCAGTGGCAACCACCACGGCAGCTCGGCCGTGAGCATTTCGTTCTCCCTCCACGCCAGGGTGAGCAGGGCCAGACCCAGCAGCAGCAACGCGGCGGCGGAAATGGCGGGCATGGGCTCGGCTGCGCCCCAACGGCAAAGGGTGGAAAGGCCGGCGATATAGCCGATGAGCGTGGAAGATCCGATCACGGCCAGCACGGAGCCGGCGCACGCCTCCCCGAGAATGCGTGCGCGCGCGCGCGGCGCGAAAGCTTTCCAGGCGAGCACCGTGCCGGCGAGCAACAGGCAGGCTGCGGCCAAAAAATGCATGCGCCCGGGCGCAGCGGAATCGGCGCCCGCATAATCACGCACGAGCAGTTCATCGATCCCCAGGTTGAAATGAAAAGCCTGCTCAACCAGGGTGAGCGCGCCGATGAGCGCAGGCAGCAAGGCCAGCCCCGCCATTTTGGCCGGGCCAGTCTCGATCAGGAGAAGCACCGCGCCCAGCAGGAAAACGGCCAGCGCGCCGTTGGCCTTTACCGCCGCAAGCTCAGGCGTGATTTGCGGCGACGCATCCGGGTAGATGAACTTGAGCGCCAGGGCCAACAGGCCGAGCAGGCCAAGAGTGACCGCAAGGGCGAACGATAGACGCTGAAGCCATGTCGTTTGGGGCGGATGAGGCAGCGCAGCCATTAAGGGGGGCACCCTAGAGATAAAAAAGATTTTTGCAGGCCAAATGATTTATACAGCCACGGAGTTGCATAAGGCATTGGATTGTAAATTATATGAATTAAAGGCTCAGATAAGGCGAGGAATTTTCCTGCTCGGTCTCCGGGGTCGGAGGTTTTTCCGCCGGCGGGCTGGATTTTGGCTGGGTGAGTTTGCGAAAAAAATTCGTCGGTCCGTGGGCAAAGACCCACTTCGGCTGGTCGATGGTGCCGGTGAGCTTGACCTCGGCCAGCATCGAAACCGGCGTGAGAAACTTATCGAGCAACTCACTGGGCAGGAATTTGCTTTCTCCGAAGGGATAAACCTTGGCGTTGAAATCGAGCGTCTTTTTGTCGAGCAAGTAGTCGCCCTTGGCTTCGATGGCGGAGTTGGCCCCGGTGATATTTACCGCTGGGAACGAAAGGTTGTTCTTCTCGATCAGGAAGTTCTTGGCCTGCGCGTCGGTGAAGCGCAGCGAAGTGAAGGGAAACAATGGCGAGAGCAGGCCCAGGAGATGGATTTTGATCAGCTCCGCGCCGGCCAGTGACGTGGTGCCGCTGCCGGTGAAGCTGAACGGGTCGTGGTAATTGCCCTCGGCGGCGGCGTCGAGGTTGAAGCGAATGTCGGTGGCGCTCTGGATGAATTTCGTGGGCGGGTCGGGCGGCTGGTTGTCTTGCTCGGCCAGGAAATCATCCACCGTGGTGATGGTGCGGCCGAGGTTGGCGCCGGCCAGGTGGAAATCAAAATGCATCCGCCGGGTGGCGTCCGGGCCGGTCAGCAAAGCGCGGCCTTTGAGGGTTCCATCCGAAAAGGTGGCCTCGATCCGCGGCAGATCGATGTCGTCGTCGCGCAACGTGGCGTCGAACGACACATCGTTGAGGGGAAAACCGTAGAGCTTGAACAGGCCGGAGGAGGCGACGACGAGCTGCACGAGCTTGTGCTCGCCGCCGGGCGCGGCGGCGCTGTTGAGCACGCCGGTCGCATGCACGGTGGGCGGCTGGGCGAATTTGAAGGGCGCGATGAAATCCTCGCCGGACGGCCCGAAAATCCGCGCGCCTTCCGTGAGGTCGAGGTTGCTCGTGGCATCGAACTCCATGCGCGACCAGGTGTTTTTCAACGGGTCGATCAAGCGCGTAAAATGGCCGCGCGCCGTGCGCGCGCCGCGCCCGAGGAGCACCTCGCGAGCGTCGTAATAATTGCCATCCACGATGTGCAGGATCGCCCGCACGCGGTCGAAGGGCACGCCGTGCACGATGGGCGAGGCGGCATCGGCGAAAACAAAGACATCCGAGCGATCGGACGGGCCCCAGGTGCCCTGCGCGTCGGCGTCGCCCTCGGGCGGGACCGTGGGAAAACTGAAGTCCTGCCAGAATCCCGCCCACTCGGGATGGAACCAGTTGGCGATCTCGAGCGGCCGCAACCGGCCGTGGAGCAGGAAGCGATAATCGAGCGTGGCGGTGTCCATCGAGTAGCTGCCGGACGCGAAGTTGTCGTGCTGGTGCAGGATGACGTCGGTTACGTCCAGGTCGTGGCCGCGAAGATCGGCCCAGCCGCGCACGGTATCGACCGGCACGCCTTTCACCGTGACATGCTTCGCCTCGAAATAAGTGGAGAGGTCGGCCAGGTTCCAGCCGTCGGCAAACTCGGCGCCGCCGTGCAATGCGATCGGCGAGGTGAAGGCGAGCGTACTGGAAAAATGGCTGTGCATCCGCGCGGAGACCTGGGCCAGCAGCGCGGGCCCGACGGCAACGTCGAAACCCACGCGGGCGTTTTGAGCCTCCAAGTCGGCGTGGCCGTGCAGCGAAACCGGCGTGTCGGCGATGATTCCGGCGATTTCGGCTTGCACGCCCGGCAGCGGGCCTGGCGTCAAATGGGCGAGGAGATCGGCACCCTGCACGGACCAGCCGCCGAAGCTGGCGGCGGAAAAATCGATGGTGCGCAGCATGAAATGCAGCTGATCCGGCCAGACGACGCCCTGCACCTGCACGCAGACAGCCTGGGTGTTGGCGCGCGTCGGCAGGAAAAACTCGGCGGCGTTGAGCTCGAGCGAGGCCGGCGCGGCGGTCTCGCCAAGCAGGGGCGTTTTTGCGGTGGCGCGCAGCTCGGTGGCACGCATGGGCCACGGGGTTTCGCGATGGAAGGCGCGGGCGTTGAACACAGCCGTGACGAGCGCGCCGCGGGTGTCGGAAGGCGTAAGCTCGATCTGAAGCTGCGGCTCATCGAGCGAGGCCAGGGCATCATCAAGCCGGGCGAGTTGCCGGCTGAAGTGCGGATAATTCTGCGAGATCAATTCGGCGAGCGGCAGCATACCGGTGGCCGTGGGGTTGGCGACCTCGGGCAGGTGCAATCCGCCCCGCGCGGTGACGACGAGGTTTCCGATGCGGCAGTTGAATTGCGCAAGCTCGATGGCTTGCTGGCGCGGAGTGCGATAGGCCGTGAAATTACCGTCGCTCACGAATGCCTCGGCCCGGCCGGTGGGCGAAAGCATGGCGGGCACGAAAAGGCTCGCCTGGGTGACGCAGATTTCCCGTGGATCAAAATGACCGGCCAGCAGCGCCCATGGATCGAGGCGCATATAGACGGCGTGCGCGGTGAAGAGCGGTTCGGCGTAGGCGCGCGATTCGAGGCGAACGTCCTCGGCGAGCAGGCGGCCGGAGGGATCGAAGATAGCGGAACGGAAGTGCACGGTGAGCTGCGAGACGGCGAGCCGCGATTCGATCGCGCGCAAAAGAAAAGCCGGCACCGGGAACTCGCGGGCCGCGAGAACATAAAGCTGTAGCGCGAGCAGCGCACTGAGCAGGAGCCAGAGCGTCCACCGTGCGAAAGAGCACGCGCATGAGCCGCACCAGCGGCAGGTGAACCAGAGCGGGGAGTCGGCGTTCACAGGGAAATCGCAGCCAACGCATTCCCCTCGCTGATGAAACCGGAAAGCAG
>DASYOA010000239.1:0-6032 GCA_036008265.1 Opitutaceae bacterium | reverse complement strand
CGGTGTCACGGTCTTGTCCACGTAGTTCATTTCCGCCTCAAAACCCGCCTCGACCGGACCGGTCCATTGACGCAGCAATGCGGCGCATTCGACCGTGCCGGTCTTTTTCCTCAATTCCCAAAAATCCGGGGTCCGGCCTTCCACCTCGGTTTTAGACCAGGCCGACCAGATGCCATGTTGATGCGGCTGGACGGAAGAGTAGTCGCCCAACACTTCCTGGCCACCGGGACTGTAGAGCGGAAAGATATAACCGCTGCGTGAAAAAAGTGGATCGATGCCGGCCGGCGGCTTGGATTTGGCGACGTGAAATCGCAGCAGTTCCTGGTTAAAGGCCCGGAAGACCAGCATGCCGTCTTCTTCATGCACATCGATTTTGGGCTGGAGATCGGCCCTCGGCTCCAGCCGCCACGTCTGCCCCATTCCCTTCTTCACTTCGGGAAGGACGGCAATGCCGTCATGGCCTTCCCGCTGCACCGGCAATACCGTGTCGCCCTGCCTGAGCTGCCATTCGGTTTTTTCTTCGGGCAAGGGAAACGTGATGGCCGCATGTTGACGGGCAAAGGCGCTCGGAGCAACGATCACTTCGTAGTCAGCGCTCGCAAAGCGAACACCGAAGGCCAGGATCGCGAATAATGCCGCGGCAAGTCTTGTCTTCATGGCATGAGACTACCCTTCCGCGAGTTATCAGAAGGTTACGGCCTGGAAATTCAGGACAACTCAAACGTTCACCGGCTGGTTACTTCCGGAGTTACCGCGCGCAGGGAAAGCTTGACGGCAAGCACATGCCCGGCCAGCGCCACACCGACGCGGACTCCCGCAGATCGCAAAAGGCCCGGGCCACAGCCAGCCCCGGGCCAAAATGTTTTCCGTCCGGGGAGACCCGGCCCGGCGGGAAAGCACCCGGTCTTGCCCGGCACCTTTAACTCACATTTAGACCCAGCCGCTCCGCGCGCTTTTTTAGCGCCGCCTTGGACAACCCGAGCCGCGCGGCGGCTTTGGCCAGATCGCCCGCTTCATCCTTCATCGTGCGCTTGATCAGTTCATCTTCGACAAAGTCCAGGATGGGTTCCTTGTGCCCGGCCTTGAGCTGCGCATAGAGCGCGTCGATCGCGGAGGCGAGATCCGGACCGCCGGACGCGGGCGCAACCTCTGATTCGGCGATCGTTCCCGACGGTCCACCCACGGCGTCGCGGATTTCCTGCGGCAGGTCTTTCAACAGAATGGTGTCGCCCTGCGCGATGACCGCCGTGCGGTAAATGACGTTTTCCAACTCGCGGACGTTGCCCGGCCAGCGGTGGCGCGTCAGCAGCGCCAGCGCCTCGGGTGAAACTTTTTTCAGCTTGGCTTTCTTGGTTTTTTCCAGCGTCTGCAGCACGTAGTCGATGATCGGCGGGATGTCGTCGGCCCGCTCGCGCAGCGCCGGCATGCGGATGCGGACCACGTTGAGGCGGTAGTAAAGGTCCTCGCGGAAGCTTTTGGCACGCACCATCTCCTCGATGTTCTTGTTGGTGGCGGCGAGGACGCGCACGTCCACCCGGATGATCTCCGTGCCACCGACGCGCTGGATTTCACCCTGCTGGAGCACGCGGAGGATCTTGGTCTGCGTGGCCAGGGCCATGTCGCCGATTTCATCCAGGAAAATCGTGCCGCCGTCACATTGCTCAAAGTTCCCGATGCGCTGGATGGTGGCGCCGGTGAAGGACCCTTTTTCGTGGCCGAAGAGTTCGCTCTCGATGAGATTGTCGGGAATGGCCGCGCAGTTGACCGCAATGAACGGCTTGTTGGCGCGATGGCTGTGTTTCCAGATGGAGCGGGCGACAAGTTCCTTGCCGGTGCCGCTCTCGCCGGTGATCATGACGGTGACGTCGCTGGCGGTGACCTGGCCGATGATTTTAAAGACCTCCTGCATCACCGGCGAGCTGCCGACAATGCCTTCCTTGTAGTCCTCGGTGTTGATCGCCGGCTTGTAATCGCCGACCGCACGCATGTCGGCATGGGCCTTGAGGGCGGTTTCGGCGACCGTGAGCACCTTCTGCGGATCGAAGGGCTTCATGATGTAATCGAACGCGCCGTATTTCATCGCCTCGATCGCGGTCTGCGCGGTGCCAAAGGCCGTCATCAGCACCACCATCTGCCTGGGATTGATGGAGCGGATGTGTTGCAGCGTCTCCAGTCCGTTCATCCCGCCCATGCGGATGTCGAGAAAGACGAGGTCGGGCGCGCTTTTTTTGACGAGCGCGATGCCCTGTTCGCCACTGGCCGCTTCCGTCACCTGGTACTTTCGCGATGAAAGCACCCGGGAGAGGGAGTAGCGAATTTCGGTATCATCATCGATGACAAGGATGATGGGTGGTTTGGATGGATCAGACATTGCAATATGCGGCGCGCGGTTAACTCACCTATTGGCTGGCCAACCGCGCTAAATACGCATTCCTTGTTTCAAATGCTCCGTTGGTCAATGAACTTGTTCCGCATCCGCGGCATTCAGCTCGCAGTGCACTGGCTTTTTCCCGCCGCGCTGGCCTACTACGCATGGCAGGGATGGACGGCAGCGGGTGCCGCTGGCGCGGCGTGGAGTGTCGCCATGGTGCTGGCGTTCTTTGGCTGCGTCGTCCTGCACGAACTCGGTCACTCGTTCACGGCGCAACGCTTTGGGGTAAATGTGCGGCGCATCCTGCTTACGCCCATTGGCGGCATGGCGGAATTCGATTCGATTCCGCGCAGCCCGCGCAGCGAACTACTCATCACCCTGGCAGGGCCGGCGGTGAATTTTGTCATCGCCGCGCTGCTCGGCATTTTCGTGCGGTTTCCCGGCGGAATTTTGCAATGGGATCCCGCGGGGCTCCCGCTGGGCGTGGGAGAGTTTGGCCGTTACCTGCTGGTCGCGAACCTCGTCATGGGCTGTTTCAACCTGCTGCCAATTTTCCCGATGGACGGCGGCCGCATTTTGCGGGCATTGCTGGCCACGCGCTTTTCGTACGTGAATGCGACTTTTTGGGCCATGAGCATCGGCAAGGTCCTCGCCGCCTTGGCCGTCGTTGCGGCGATTTATTATGAGTCCTACTTGGTCGCCAGTTTATTTACGGTCATTCTTGTCATCGGCGACGCTGAATACCGCCATGTGAAGCGCAGTGATGCGGCCAAAGCCCATTGGGCGGAAACGCTGCGCCGGCTCTACCAGGAGCCACCACTGCTGCATCCATGATGCAGCAAGTAGCAAGTGACAGGTGGCAAGTAACAAGAGTGCATCTTCTCCTGATACTTGCCACCCGTTACCTGCCACTTGTTACTTGTGCTTCACTGGCCAGCATTCTCCCGCGTGACGACATGGGCAAAGGTGACGTCAGTGCCGGGCGCGCCACCACCACTGGTCGTAAACACACCGACCCACACGGCTTTTTTCATGGCTACGTCGGCCTCAGTAATTTCGAGCCAAATTCTTCCGTCCATCGACTTATAGCTGGTGAAATGATTGCCCTGGCGGACAATTTTCAGCCAGGTGGGCGGATTGCAGTCGGAGCAGTTTTCCTGCGCGGTGACCGCGGCGGAATCCGAGGTACGCACAAAATTCTGGATGCCATGCCCACGGGTGCAGGCTACGGCAAAAAACTTTGCGTCCGCGCCAAAATTTTCGCGGAGCATGACACCGCCCGCAGCCCAATCCTGTTTACCCGGGGAAAGGCCCACCACTTGCACCGCGATCTCACAATCCCCTTTCATCTTGGCCGGGGCGGAAGCAAATCCAAGGCCATCCGTTTTATCGGCCAGCGGAGCACCTCCCGCACTGAGCGTAAAATTCAGTGTGCCATCCGGCTTATCCATGGGGGTGGTTTGAATCTGAACCCCGATATCCCCGCCGCCGCCAATGCTGCACGCTGTCCAGTCTGCCCAAAGGGGCATTGTTAAAGTCTGGAGTATAATGCTGGCAAAAATGAGGCGGGTTTTCATCTGCACTTGCCGAGGCGTCATTCGTTACAAAAACGTAATAACCAAGGGCGCTTCGTTGGAGAACGACGTATAGTATTATTGCCCGGTGACTTTTGTAAAGCTAAGATTGCCGATAGATTTGCAGGGTTTTCGCAAGGCGTTGCCAAATGAAAAAATAAGCCCGCCGATCAGGAGAGCCTGCCTGCCCTACTTCGTCCCGCTTGGCGGGACTACGAAGGGCATTCTTCGCAGTGTGCCAGATGATAACTTTCAGCTATCCCTTCCCAAAAGGATGGCCGTGCCATTCGTAGCTCCGAAGGAACGAAGAATGGTGGACCCGATCAGGTTCGAACTGACGACCTCCTCAATGCCATTGAGGCGCTCTTCCAACTGAGCTACGAGCCCATTAACAACTGCAAGGGGTTAATCAAATTCCTGCCCGGTTTAACGCAAGGACTTTTTCAACCGTCCGTGTTATCTTCGAGCATGCGGAAGGGAATTTTCTGCACCTCATCGAGCCCATCCGGCCTGGTTCCAAGTGGCTGGACGCTGGCAATTGCCTGAAGTACCGCGCGGTCAAATTCATCACTGCCTGAGGATTGGATAATGCGTGCATCGGCCAGCGTGCCGTCGGCCAGGATGTGCAATTCCACGGTGGCGACGAGCCGGTCGCTTAAACCCGGTGGTTTCACTGCTTCAAAAGCCGAGCGCAATTGCTGGCGCAGAAAGGCAATATAACTGTCCACCAGGCCTTGCTCTTCGCGCTGGAGCGCCTTGCCGCCGGCGCCACCGGTCTCGTTCGCGGTGGAGCCGCCCACCACGCCCTTGGCGATGCCCTGGGCGTCGATGCGCGGCACGTTTACGGCATGAGTCGAGGCCGAGGCGGTTTTCGGCGTGGCGGATTTTCCATGCAGGCGGTCAAATTCCTCTTTGCTGAGGCGCTTTTTTTCAGCTTCCTGCTCGGCTTTGATTTGAGCCTCGACCTTTTTGAGGGCGCGGGCGTCAGCGCGTTTGAGTTTTTTGGCAAAGTCGGGCACTTGGATCGTCGCCGGCGGCGTGGATGCCGCATCAACTTCAACCACTTTGGGCGTGACCGGGGCAGGCGCTGACACGGTTTGGGCAATGGCCAGTTTGGGCGGCCCATCCGGCGAACCAAGCGCGGGGGCCTCCGTCGCCATGTAGTTGTTGCCCTCGCCCGCCACCAGCTCAAAAATCACCGGCCGTTTGGCTGCCTGCTGTTGCGAATAATATATTCCCAGCAAGGCCACCGCCGCCACGCCGGCATGAAGCAGCGCGGAAAGCGCGAAGGCGCTGGGTGAACGGGCGGTCATGACGCATCAATCAATCAGAAGCTTCCGTGTCGAAGGTGATTTTGGTCAGGTTACGCCGTTTTAACTCGGACACAAGCGTGACGACCTGTTGCCACGCGAGGCCTCCATCCGCGCGAATGCGGATGACGGGCTCCTTTTCCCTGGCGGCGAGCCCGCCGAGCCGGTTTTTTAGCTCGGCGAAACTTACCTTCTGGCCGTTGTAATAATAACCGCCGGCCTTGTCGATCGACACCGACACGAACTCCGTGTCCGGCGGCGGCTTCATTTGCGCGCTCTTGGCTTCCTTCGGCAAATTCACCGGGATCGTCTGCTCCTGTTGGATCAGCGGGGTCGCGATCATGAAGATGATGAGCAGCGTGAACCCCAGGTCGATGAGGTTGGTCAGGTTCAACTCGGCGATGGGATGCGACTGCCGGGGCCGGCGAAAGGTGCGTGCCATGTTACTTGGCCTCCAGTTCGATGCGGTCGGCGAGCGAACTCGCGTAATTTTCCAGCTCGGTGACGAGCTGTTTGTTTTTGGCGAAAAGGAAATTGTAGCCGAAGACCGACGGGATGGCCACGACGAGGCCGGAGATCGTCGTGAGCAGCGCGGCCGACACGCCCGGGGCGAGCGTCTGGATACTGGCCGTCTGTTGCACCGACACCGCGCTGAAGGCCGTCATCACGCCCCAGACCGTGCCGAGCAACCCCATGAACGGCGCGCCGGAAACGACCGTGGCAAGAAAAATCATGCTCGACTCGTAGCGCAGGGCCTGCCGCGCGAGCGCGCGCTGC
>DASYOA010000238.1:0-3620 GCA_036008265.1 Opitutaceae bacterium | reverse complement strand
GCCGGCCCGGCGGACGATGCGGGCGCCGAAATCAATTTCCACGTCGCTGAAGCGCACGATCGTTTCCTCGCTGGAGGGCTGGGTGCGGCGGAGCACGGCGCGCAGCCGGGCGAGCAGTTCACGCCGGCTGAATGGCTTGGTCAGGTAATCGTCCGCGCCGGCGTCGAGCGCGGCGATCTTGTCCTCCTCGCCATCGCGCACGGTGAGAACGAGCACCGGCACCTGCGACCACTCGCGCAGTCGTCGCAAAACTTCCCGGCCGTCCAAGTCGGGCAGCCCGAGGTCGAGCACGATTCCGTCGGGATGCATCCCGGCGGCTTCGCTCAAGCCGAGTTGCCCGGTGGCCGCCTCGTGCACTTCATAGTGCTCTTCTTCCAGCGCCAGCCGGAGAAGCCGGCGGATCTGCATTTCATCGTCCACGATGAGCAGGCGCGATGGATGGCTGGTGGTCATGCTTGTGCCATAGCCTTGGGTGGTGGGTGCGGCAGGTAAACTGTAATCATCGCGCCGCCGCCGGGATTTTCGCCGGCGACGACTTCGCCGCCCTGGGCCACGACAAAACCGCGCACAATCGACAGGCCCAGACCGAGCCCGGCCGTGGTGGCGGCGTCATCCTGGATAAATTTCTCGAACAAGCGTCCGCGCATGGCCGGGGAAAACCCCGGGCCGCGGTCAGCCACGGTGAAAAACATCCGCTGGCCGCCGGGCTCAATGCCCGCGGAGAGAAAAACCGGCGTCGCCGGCGGCGTGTGGTTGGCGGCATTGAGCAGCAGGTTGGCGAGCACATGCTCGGTGAGGGCGAAGTCCGCCCGCACCGGCGGCATGTCGTCGGGCACCGCGATGGCCAGCGGGTGCCCGGTGAGTGCGTCGCGGGTGTTTTCAATGGCGGCGTTTACGATGTCGCCCGCATCGCACCAATCGGGCCGCGGCTTGAGCGTGCCGCTTTCCAGGCGGCTTTGATTGAGGAGATTTCCGACCAAGCGGTTGAGCCGGCGCACCGCAGTGCGGAGTTCGCTCACCAGTTGCCCGCGCAGATTTGGATCCGCGCCGGCCAGGCTGTCGGCGGATGCGTTGATGACCGACAGGGGTGTGCGCAATTCGTGTGAGACGCTGTCAAAGAGCGCACGATGCAACTTTTCCGACTCGGCGAGCAATTTTTCGCGCTCGCTGGCGGCGCGCAAATGTTCGCGCTCAACGCTCAACGCGAGCTGCCGGGCGAAGGCCTCCAGCAAATTTTGCTGGGCGAGGGTGAGCGTGATGTCCGGCCGCAGTTTCACTCCCAGCACGCCGATGGTTTTGTTGTCGCGGACCATCGGCAGGTAGCAGCCCGCACTGTCTTGTGGCATGTCGGTGAATCGGCCGGCGTTATGTTGATGGCGAAACACCCATTCAGCCGTGGTGCGTTCTTTTCCCTCCAGCGAATACGAATTCGCGAAATGAGGGATCAACGCAGCGCGGTTTTCGTCCGCCAGGGCGAGCGAGGTTTGCGCGCCGAAAAGTTCATCCGTCTGCCGCACGGCAGCGCCGATGGCGTCATCAAGGGTTTTGGCCTCGGCCAGCGCGCGGGTGAGATGGAGCAGCGCCGTGGCGCGCTGTTCGCGCAGGCGGTCGTTTTGGGCCTGGGCGCGGATTTGTGCGGTCAACTGCCCAACCACCAGGGAAACGACGAAATAAGTGCCAAAAAGGAGACCATCCTGGAGCGAATTGATCGCAAACGAGAAGTGGGGCGGGATGAAAATATATTCCCAGGCGAACGCGCCGAGTACTCCGGCCAAGAGCACGGGCCCGCGGCCCACGCGCAGGCAAAGCAGGATGATGGCGAGCAAATAGATTAACCCGACGGAAAGATAGTAACTTTCGGGCAGGATCAAGCTTGCGGCCGTGACGACAACGATGACGAGCACCGAGAACGCATATTCTTCCCAGCCGCTGGGCGGGGCGGGCGGCGGGTCTAAAGCGGGGCGGGGATCAGCCATTTTAGAGCGTCTTCGAGTTAATCGGTCACTTCTGCATACCTATGCGGCATGTCCTTTATTTTGTCATTCCGAGCCGGGCGAGGAATGACAAAAAGTCATCCGGGTGCATCCGCGTGATCCGCGGTAAAAATGGTTCGATCGGTGTCAGTGGCGGAGGCGGACAAACAAAAGCGCGGCGAGAAAGGTCAGGACAACCAGCGCCACGCAGACCACGATCATCGTAAGCATGTTATGGCTGCTCTTCCAGGGTTGGGGCGCGCGGAGGTATTGGTAGCGTTGGGTGAGCGTGACGAGTTTGTAGTCGTTGAGCTCGCGTTTCATATCGGCGGCGGACGGGAAGCGTGCCTTGGGGTCGCGTTCCAGGGCGTGCAGGATGATTTCCTCGATCTCGGGCGAAAGGTTGGGGTTGAGTTTGCGCGGCGCGACCGGATCGCCGGTGACGCGCGCGTTCATGATCACGTAGGGACTCTCGCCTTCGAAGGGAGTAGAGCCCGTGGTCATTTCATACAGCATCGCGCCGAGGCTGTAGAGGTCGCTGCGGGCGTCGCCGCGTTTGCCTTTCACCTGCTCGGGCGACATGTAGTCGGGCGTGCCCATGGCCGGCGAGAAACCGACGAACGTCAGGCGGCGGGTTTTTTCGACGCGGGCGATGCCGAAATCGTAAAGCCGGATGGAACCATCGCGGCAGACCATGATGTTTTGCGGCTTGAGGTCGCGATGCACGATGCCGTTGGCGTGAAGATATTCGAGCGCCTCGCAGATGCGGCTGGCGTAATTCACGGCCTCAGGCTCGGGCAGGGGCTTTCGCTTGGTCAGGACTTCGGCGAGGGTAATGCCATCGAGGAACTCCATCACGAGATAGGGGCGGCTTTTCTCGCCATCCACCTTGATGACCTTGAGCACAGAGGGGTGGTTGAGGCGCGAGCCGATTTCTTCCTCGCGCTGGAAACGCTCGTAGCCGGCGATATCACTTTCGAGGGCCATGAGCGGCACCTTGAGGGCGACGGTTCCGCCGGTCTTGCGATCGTCGGCCTTGAAAATCGAGGCCATGTTGCTGCGGGCGATGAGGTCGGTCAGCTCGAAGCGATTGTCGAGCAGCATGCCGGGAGCGAGCTCGCCGGTGCCGGCCCGGGTGGTGTTGGTCTTGCCCGCGGAGCCCTGGGGGGCGTTGGTTTTGCTTGTGGAGCGCTGAGGCGAGTTGGTCGCGGCACGTTCCCAGTCGCGCACCTCGAGGATTTGCAGCGAAATGTTGTCGTCACCGCCGCGTTTTAGCGTGAGGGCCTCGAGTTCACGGCAGGCATCGTACGGATGGTGGCGGGAGATGATCTCGCAAATTTCCTCGTCGAGGACAAAGGCGTGCAGCCCGTCGGTGCAATGCACGATGAAATCTCCGTGCCGCAGTTCCTGGGTCACGAAATCGGGCTGGCAAAAAGGCTCCATGCCGACGGTGCGCGTCAACTGGCTGCGCTGCGGGCTGGCCATGGCCTGGCGCTCGTGCACGAGGCGGAGCTTGACGGGCAGGGTCGTGGCGGCGTGGTCGGTGGTGAGGCGGCGGATTTTTTTCTGGCGGATGAGATAAGCCCGCGAATCGCCCACATGCGCGATGAAGACGGTGCGGCTGCGAAAAATCGACGCGACCAGCGT
>DASYOA010000237.1:0-14484 GCA_036008265.1 Opitutaceae bacterium | reverse complement strand
CCTTTGCCGTCATTCCCTACGGGCGTCATCTCGTGCCGGTCGATCTCGATGCGGGTGTGCTGTACTTTTTTGCCGCGAGCGCCTCGACCGAGCTGGCCGTTTTCATGGCGGGGTGGGCGAGTCACAACAAATATTCCCTGCTCGCCGCCATGCGCGCCCTCGCGCAGTTGATCAGCTACGAGCTGCCGCTGCTCCTCTCGATCGTGCCGGTCGTCCTCGCGGCCGGCTCGCTCTCGCCGTCCGGGATTGTCGCGGCGCAGGGCGTTTGGACGCTCGGCGTTCTCCCGCACTGGTATGTTTTCACCCCGTGGGGTTTTGCCGGGTTTGTCATTTTCCTGATTTCCGCCCTGGCCGAATCGAACCGCTCGCCGTTCGACCTGCCCGAGGCGGAAAGCGAACTCGTCGCGGGGCATCTCACGGAATATTCCGGGTTCAAGTACGCGCTTTTCTTCATGGCTGAATATTTCGGCATGTGCTCGCTTAATGGCCTCGGCGTCACCCTTTTCCTTGGCGGCTGGCAGGCACCCTGCGCCTTCCTCGAGTTTATCCCGTCGTATGTCTGGTTCGGTGCGAAACTCCTCGGGCTGCTCCTCGGGTTTATCTGGATCCGTGCGACGCTGCCGCGCCTGCGCATGGACCAGCTTATGCGGTTTGCCTGGAAATTCCTTGTTCCGCTCTCGCTGGCCAACCTTGCCGTCGCCGCTCTGTGGCAACTAGGCGCCGGATGGAGCGAGCCGCTGCAACTTGTGCGTTGGGCAGGTGCCGTCACGATTCTCGCTACATCATTTTTTCTGCTCGGCCGCAAACTCAGCACCGGCTTCGGCCCGCGCGTTTATCAGTACGCTCCGTCATGATGAACCTCGCCTTCGCCCTCATCGCTTTTCTGCTCCTCGCCAGCGCCGCAACGGCCATGGCGTTGCGCAACATCATTCACAGTGCCCTGCTGTTGGTCGTGAGCTGGTTCGCACTGGCCCTGTTTTATCTCTGGGCCGGAGCTGAATTCGCAGCTTTTGCGCAGGTGCTGATTTACGCCGGGGCGATTTCCATGGTCGTCCTTTTCGCCGTGCTGCTCACGCAGCGCACCCTCGGTGACTTCACGCTAGCCCCGGAATCACGCCGCCGCGCCCTCGCGGCCGTGCTCGCCGGCGCGGCCGTGGCGGCTGCCATGGCCTATGCGGTTCTCAACTCTTCCCTGGCCGTGGCCTCGACGCCGGCCCCGACCGTCACGGTGCGCGAGCTCGGCGAGCAACTGATGGGCCCGCAGGCCGCGGCGTTGCTCGTCGTCGGTGCGATCCTCACCGTGGCGCTGGTCGGCGCGGTCGTCATCGCCGCCCAGCCTCCAAAATCGGACAAGGAGAACTCCTTGTGAATGTCCAATATTCAAGTGTTCACAGCCTTAAGTGGAGCGCGTCGTCCCGACGCGCTCAAATTGAAAACTCGAAACGAACGCGTCGGGACGACGCGTTCCACCTAACAGATCGGAGATTCGCCTCATGAACATGCTCCAGGCCTGCCTGCTCCTTTCCACGTTGCTTTTCGGCATCGGCCTCGCGGGTGCGCTCGCCCGGGGCAATGCCATTCTCGTGCTGCTCGGGATCGAGCTGATGCTCAACGCGGCGAACCTCAACTTCATCGCCTTCTGGCGCTTCGGCCCCACGCCGGCACCCGCGGTTGGGGTGATCTTCGTAATTTTCTCCATCGCGGTCGCCGCTGCTGAGGCCGCGGTCGGCCTCGCCCTCGTGATCTCGATCTACCGCCATCAAAAGAATATCCGGCTCGAGGAGGCCGATCGCCTCAAAGGATGAGCATGATCTCAACATTCAACATTCAACATTCAACACCCAACGCTCAAGTCCGGAGAGGCAAGGGATGCTTCTCCTTGGTCGTTCCATTCGTAGCCTTGGCGAAAGACCGACTTGAATGTTGGACGTTGAATGTTGAATGTTGGATGTTCGGCGCAAGCCGCCGGATGTTGAACGTTGGATGTTCGCGGAAAGGTTTTTTATGAAAAACCTTTCCGCGTATCTCTGGCTCATTCCCGCGCTGCCGCTGCTCGCGGCCGGTCTCGGCGCACTCACGCCGCGCCGCGGGCGCACGTTTGCCTCCGGTGCAGCCATCGCGGCGCTGGGTGGATCGCTCGTGCTCTCCATCCTTGCTCTGCGTCTCGCCTTGCAGCTTGCCCAGATGATGCCAGGACAACCTCTCGTTTTCAACTTCACGTGGTTCGAGCTCGGCGATGGCGCGGTGCGCCTCGGCTGGCTGCTCGATCCGCTCACCGCGTTCATGTGCGTGATGGTCAGCTTCGTCGGGTTGCTGATTTTTATTTTCAGCCTCGGTTACATGCGCGAAGACGAAAACTTCACGCGCTTCTTTTGCTTCCTCAGCCTCTTCGCCGCGGCGATGCTCGGCGTTCTCGTTTCGAACAGCCTCCTGCTGCTTTTCATCTGCTGGGAATTGGTGGGCCTCGCGTCGTATTTGCTCATTGGGTTCTGGTTTCACAAGCCCGAGGCGGCCGCCGCCGCCAAGAAAGCCTTCATCGTCACGCGCATCGGCGACATCGGATTCCTGCTCGGCATGCTCTGGCTTTATCATTCGACCGACACACTGCTATTCTACGATGACGGCCAGGGTTGTCTCGAGTATAATTGTCTCTCGGCGTTGAGCGGGCATTTTGCTGCCGGCGGCCTCGCGCTCTCGACTGCCATCGGGCTGCTCATCTTCTGTGGCGCGATGGGAAAATCCGGGCAGTTTCCGCTGCACGTCTGGCTACCCGACGCCATGGAAGGCCCCACGCCCGTCAGCGCGCTGATCCACGCGGCGACCATGGTGGCCGCAGGCGTGTTTCTCATCGCACGAGTGTTTCCACTGATGCAGGCGGACCAGTTTCTCGCGGCCGTGCCGCTCCATGCCCTGCCCGTCGTCGCGTTTATCGGCGCGATCACGGCGCTGATGGGCGCGTGCATCGCCGTCGCGCAAACCGACATCAAGCGCGTCCTGGCGTTTTCGACCATCTCCCAGCTCGGCTACATGATGCTGGCACTCGGGGTCGGTTCGTGGACTGCTGCGATTTTCCATTTGCTGACGCATGCTTTCTTCAAGGCGCTGCTTTTCCTCTGCGCCGGCTCGGTCATCCACGCAGCCCATCACGAGCAGGACATGCGCCGGCTCGGTGGGCTCTCGATCCGCATGCGGGTCACGTTTGCCACGTTCGCCATCGGCATGCTGGCGCTCTCCGGCTTTCCATTCATTTTTTCCGGTTTCTGGAGCAAGGAGGCCATCCTCATGGCCGCTGGTGAATGGAATGTGTCGCAATTGCCGTTTTTCATGGGGCTCGCCGCCGTCGTGCTCACCGCGTTCTACATGACACGGCTGCTTGCCGAAATATTTTTGGGCCAGCCGCGCACCGCCGTGGCCGCGCACGCGCACGAAAGTCCCGCGGTCATGACGGTTCCGCTCGTGATCCTCGCCGTGTTTGCCGTCGTCCTCGGCTTCATCGGCACGCCGGCCTGGCCGTGGCTGCAGGCGCAACTAACCGGCCAGCCAGTCGTTTCCGGACATCTTATCGAAAGCGGGCCCAAAGTTCTCCTTTCGATTACTTTGGTCGGGATCGGTCTCGGCGTCGGTTGGACGCTCTATGGCCGTCGGCCGCGCGCGGCGACGGCTGCGCCTGATCCGCTCCGCGCGCGCGCCCCCGGCCTCTTCGCGTTTTTGGAAGGGCAGATGAAATTCAATGAATTTTATGCCGCCACGTTCGGGAAACTGATCGCGCTGGCCGCGCGCTTGGCCGATGGCCTCGATCAAATGGCGATCGGCCGCATGGTTTCACTGCTTGGGCGCGGCGGCGAAATCGCCGGGCAAATCAACCGCCGCGGCGACGAGCAGGGGCTCAACGCCGGCTTCGACTCCGCCAGCGAAACGCTTCGGGAGAGCGGCCAGGCCTATTCCTACGCGCAAACGGGCCAGGCCCATGGCTACCTTCGCACCATCGCCATTGCGTTCGCTGTATTGGTGTTTCTCGCATTCGCAGGAGGTTGCCGGTGAACTCCCTGCCGTGGCTCAGCCTGATCATCTTCACCCCCTGGATCGGCGCCCTCGTCCTGACCCTGGTTCCGCGCACCGGAGCCTGCCGCTGGATCGGCTTGCTTTTCAGTCTCTCGACGCTCGTGTTTGCCGTGCTCTTGCTCTGCGCGTTCGACCCGAGCGCGATCGGCGGCCAGTTCGTCGAACAGCACGCGTGGATCGCGTCGCTTAACGTCACGTACCATCTCAGCCTGGATGGCCTGAGCCTCCTGCTGGTCCTGCTCACCGGCCTGATTGCACCCGCGTCCTTGCTCGCGTCGTGGAAACAGGCGCAGTCTCCGCGGCTTTTCAACGTGCTGTTCCTTGTGCTGCAGGGCGCCGCCCTCGGCACCTTTCTCGCGCTCAATTTCTTCCACTGGTTTATTTTCTGGGAACTGAGTCTCGTGCCGGCGTTTTTCCTGATCAAGCTTTGGGGTGGCCCGGGCGCGACCCCGGCGGCTTACCAGTTCTTTATCTACACGATGGCCGGGAGCGCCTTCATGCTGCTCGCCTTTGCCGCGATTTTCGTCGCCACCGGCACGCTCGATTTCGTGCAGCTTGCCCACCTGGCGGCTGACGGCACGTTGAACGACAAGCTCGCCGCCGCCGGCGCTTTTGCGCCGAAGGCCGTTTTCCTCGGAGTTTTTCTGGGGCTCGCCGTCAAGGCCCCTCTGTTTCCTTTTCACACCTGGCTGCCGTCGGCGTACGCCGAGGCCCCGACTGGCGCCTCGATGTTTCTCACCGGCGTGATGTCCAAAATGGGCGTCTATGGTTTCCTACGGATTCTTTGGCCGCTGTTTCCCCATCAGCTCCACGCGGCCGCCGTGCCGTTGCTCTGCCTCGCGCTCGGTGGAGTCGTGCTCGGCGCTTTCTCCGCGATGCGCCAGACGGACCTCAAGCGCATGGTGGCGTATTCCTCGGTCAACCACGTAAGCTACTGTCTGTTAGCGATATTTGGGGTGGCCTACGCCGCTGGGCCGAACGGCTTGCCCGCGAACGCCGCGGTGTCCGCCTTCTCCGGCGCGCTGCTCCAGATGTTCAACCACGGCATCTCCGCCGTGGCGCTCTTCTTTTGCATCGGCATCCTCGAAACGCGCTCGGTCGGACGGCGCGGACTCAACGATTTCGGCGGCGTGCGCTCGGCCGCGCCCATCTTCGCCGGCCTCTGCGGTTTCGCGATGTTCTCTTCGCTCGGGCTACCCGGCCTCAACGGCTTCGTCGGGGAATTTCTCATCTTCCGCGGCGTCTTTGGCCTCGCCCCGTGTTCCGCCACGATCGCCTGCCTGGGTTTGTTCGCGACCGCGCTGTTCCTGCTCACGTTCTGGCAGCGGGTTTTCCACGGGCCGCGCGCCGGTGCCACCGTGGGAAATTTCCCTGACGTCGATCGTTCTGAACGCGCCGTCCTCGTGCCGCTGGTCGTGCTGATGATTGTCTTTGGCATTATCCCGCAGCTCCTCATCGGCCTTTTCAATCCGCTGGTCACATTGTGGGCGGGGCAGGCCATAGTCCATTAGCTTAACAGACCCCATGGATTTATTTTCAACATTCAACATTCAACATTCAACGTCCAACGCCCAAGTCCGGAGACGTAGGGTACTAGGTTCACAGTTCACGGTTCATGGTTCACGGTCGGACTTGGATATTGAACGTTCAATGTTGAACGTTGGATGTTCGCGGAGGTTTCCGACGCGATGAGCCTCCTCCCGTACACCATTTACCTCTCGTTCTTCGGCGCGCTGCTCGCGCTGGTCGCCGGGAAGCGTTCGGCGATCCTGGCGCGCTGGATTGCCCTCGCAACGGCTGTGGTGGGGTGGGGCGTCGTTCTCTTCGCTGCGATTGGCTTCACGCCCACGGCCGGGCTTCAGGATTTGGTCGATGTCCCGTGGGTCCCCACGATGGGAATCCATTACCATCTCGCGGCCGACGGAATCAGCCTGACGCTGCTCGTGCTGACCGGCCTCGCGGCCACCACGGGTGTGCTCTTCTCCTGGAATATCACCCAGCGCACGGGCGAATTCTTCGCGTTCTATCTCGCCCTGATCGGCGGCGTGTACGGCGTTTTCCTTAGCGCCGACGCGCTGCTTTTCTTCGTTTTCTACGAAATTGCGATCGTCCCGAAATATTTCCTAATCGCGAACTGGGGTTCAACCAACCGCGAGTACGGTGCGATGAAACTGGCGATCTACTCGTTCGCGGGCAGCGCGCTCGTGCTGGCAGCGCTGCTCTGGGCCCATGCCCTTGGCACGCCGAGCTTTTCGCTGGGCGATATGGCGGCTGCAGCCGTCCATTTCACGCGTCTCGAGCAAATTGGCCTCTTTGGGTTGAGTTTCTTCGGGTTTGCGGTGCTCGCCGGCCTGTTTCCCTTCCACACCTGGGCGCCGACCGGCCACGTCGCCGCGCCCACCGCGGCCTCGATGCTGCTCGCCGGCGTCGTGATGAAGCTCGGCGCGTACGGCTGCCTGCGCGTGGCCCTGCCTCTTTTCCCCGTCGGCTTTTTGTTTTTTCAAACGACGATCGCCTGGCTGGCCCTGATCGGGATCGTCTATGCGGGCCTTGTCGCGCTCGTGCAGGACGATTTCAAGTTCGTCATCGGCTATTCGAGCGTGAGCCACATGGGCTTCGTGATGCTCGGCCTGGCCGCGGCGAACCTGCAGGCGGTGAGCGGCGCGGTGTTGCAGATGTTTTCGCACGGCGTGATCGCCGGGCTCCTGTTTGCCGTCGTCGGGCGCATGGTATATGATCGCACGCACACGCGCAAACTGGAGGAGCTGCGCGCCATGCCGCTCTACAAGTTGCTGCCGTTCGCCGCGCTGGCCTTCGTCGTGGCGGGACTCGCCTCGATGGGCATGCCGGGCTTCAGCGGTTTTCCCGCGGAGCTCACGATTCTCGTTGGTGCATGGAAGACATCACCGGTGTGGGCCGCGGTTGCCGCACTGGGTATTCTCGTGGCCGCCGCCTTTACGCTGCGCGCGATCCAGGTCGCGTTTTTTGGGCAGACAAACCCGGTGCGGGGTGGTGGATTCGACGAGCTCACCACAGGGCCTACTTCGCCAGGGCTACGAAGGCCGGGGGGCACCATGCCCGCAGATGCACTGCCGCCGATCACGCTACCGGAACGCGTCGGCGCGATCCTGCTGGTCGCCGCCGCGGTCCTGATCGGATTGAAGCCCGACCTGTTGCTCAACTGGATCATTCCCAGCCTGCATTCGCCGGTGATGACGGTGGTGTTCGGAGGTGGGAAATGATCATTTCAACATTCAACACTCAACATTCAACACTCAATGTCCAAGGCCAGAGGCCCAAGGTAGGGTGCGATCGTCCTGGTCTTCGTAGCTTTTGCGAAGGAGACGGGGCGCGCCGTGGTCATCGAAACGGGTTTTACACCAAGATCGCGAAGAGTCGTTGGTGTTTCTGTTATCAAAAGCAAAAACAGAGCCTGCTTGGAAATTGGTTGAAAGCAGACCTCAGTCGCTTCGTTTCCTTTGCGACCTTCCCTGTCCTTCGTAGCCTCGACGAAGAAGGATGTGAAAATGGTTTGGGAAATCGCGGCGCGCCCGGCGGTCGCGCCCTACCTCGAAAGGCTGAATCCAAACGGCCATGACACCTGATTATGCTTCACTCGCCCGCGCGCTGCTGCCCGAGATCTTTTTGATCGGCGGGGCGCTCGCCGTGCTCGGGCTCGACCTCGCGTTCTTCCGGCGGTGCAACCCCGAGCGTCGCCTGCGTCTGGCCCTTGGCTTTGCCGCCGTCGCTGTAGCCGCCGCGCTCGGGCAGGCGATTTGTACGGAGACACAGGGGTCGGTTTTCGGTGGCGTTTTCATGTTCGATTCGCTCGCGGTGGCGACACGCTGCGGCGTGCTGGGGCTCGTCCTTCTCGTGTTGGGCGTAAGCTGCGGTGCCCACGTCTCCCGCAACCCGGCTGAGTATGTCGCGTTGCTGCTGTTTGCCGCCACGGGCTTTACGCTGATGGCCGCTTCGCAGCAGCTACTGGTCGTCTTCCTCGCGCTCGAACTCGCGAGTCTCTCGCTTTACGTGCTGGCCGGTTTTGACCTGTCGCGGCGGGAGTCCGCCGAGGCCGCGCTCAAATATTTCCTGTTTGGCGGAATGTCGGCCGCGTTTTTGCTTTTCAGTTTCAGCCTGATCTATGGCCTGACCGGCTCGATTGAGTTGCCGCAGATCGCCACGGTGCTCGCCAACCAGCCGTCGAGCCCGCTGCTCGCGGTCGCGCTTATCATGATTTTGGTCGCGTTCGGCTTTAAGATGGCGGCGGCGCCGTTTCACCTCTGGGCGCCGGACGCCTACGAAGGTGCGCCCGTGCCGGCCGCCGCGCTCATTGCGTCCGCGTCCAAGCTCAGCGCGCTCGTGCTTTTCATCCGCCTGCTCTGGACGGGATTCGGCTCCGCGGGAGGAAACCTGTTGCTGCCGGGCTGGGTCCCGACCGTCGCATTGCTGGCCGCTGCGTCGATGGTGCTTGGAAACCTGGCCGCGCTCGCGCAAACGAACGTCCGGCGGCTTCTCGCGTATTCGGCCATCGCCCACGCCGGCTCGCTGTTGCTCGGAGTGATCACGATCGGCACGGCTGGCCCGGGCCCGGTGTTTTACTACGCCGCCACGTACGGGCTGGCGACCGTCGGCGCCTTCGGCGTGATTGGCGTCGTCGAACGAGCAGGTGAGTGCCAGCGCATCACGGATCTCGCCGGGCTCTACCGCCGCTCGCCGCTGCTGGCCGGCTGTCTCCTGATATTCATTCTATCCCTGGCCGGCATCCCGCCTCTGGCCGGCTTCTTCGGGAAATTCTTTGTCTTTTCGGCCGCGTTCAACATCGATGGACTCGCGGGACCGCCGGGCAAGCTGGCCCTGGCCGCGCTGCTGCTCAGCATCGTATCGCTTTATTACTATCTGCTGATTTTGAAGCAGGCGCTGGTGCTGGCCCCGCCGGCCAATGCCGTGCGTATCGCAACGCCCTCGCTCGCCGCTCTCGCGCTCATCGTATGCGCCGGGTTGATCGTGCTGCTCGGTGTTTTTCCGTCATGCATATTGGCAATATTCTAGTGATATCAGGAAGCAGGGTTTGACCCGTTTTACAGCCTTTCAGGCAAAAAGCTTGTTCGCTTCGAAGTGTCACCGGCTGCTATACCGCGATGAATACCAAGACAGAACTAAAAGACTACTTGCGAAGGGCGAGATCTGACATTTCCCTGAGAAAAAGCCTGTTACACAATGCCCGGTTTTCGAAAAAATTCTTTGGCTGGTTTGCGCTGGTATGGGCTTTGTTACTGGTCGGCATGATTGCCTCTGATGGGTGGCGGTGGTTGAGTGATTCTGGGACTGCTTTCTCAGGCCTTATTCTCTCTGTGATGATCTGCGATAAATTTGCGGACCGGATTGCCATGCTGGAGTCAATGGAAGAGCAGGAGAACCAGCCGCCATTGTAGGCCAAATGGGGACCTGCATTTTTTAGGGACAGGTTAAAAAAGAGAAGAAGAGGCCGAATTCGCTGCTACACTGGAGGGTGCGCCTACGAAGAATAAAATTAGCGGCAAAACCGGGGCCGGTTGCGGATATTGATACTGCCGTTGTACAGCCGGAGCAGGCGAGGCCGGCAATCGGCCGGATGCTTGCCAAACGGGGAAAAAAGGACAAAGTCGGCGGCGTGCCAATGACGGTTGACCAAATTCTCGCGGAAACAAGCGGCTGGCCCGAGGAGCAAGTCGAGAAGCTGATTGAGCGCCTGCTGCTGTCCAATTACCGTCTGCCTGATCCAGCGGTGGACGCGGCTTGGGGCGAGGAGATCAAGAGCCGGATCGATGACATCGAGAAGGGTTGCGAGGTGGGCATCCCCGGTGGGGAAGTCATGGCGCGCGCGCGCAAAATTGTCGGGCTGTGAAGGGAAAGCCTTATCGCTTCCACCGGAAGGCCGAAACTGAGTTTACCTCGGCCGCAGAACACTACCGGGCGATAAGCGAGGCGCTGGGCCAAAGGTTTTACCTCACCATCGACGGACTGTTGAACGAAATTTGCGCCGCGCCCACGCTTTTCAGGATGATCCTGCCTCCTGCGCGGCGGCACTTCCGCCTGCCGTTCCCTTACGCGGTTATCTACATCGACCGACCGGATCAGGTGTGGATCATCGCGGTGTCACCCTTCAAGCGGGAACCCGGCTATTGGCGCGACCGGCTGGGCTGAACTTTCTTTGCGCTCCGTTGTGGCTACCTCGCTTCGGGGTTTGACCCGGTTTGGCCGCCCAGCCAGATTCTGCCGGCCCCGGGCCTTCGTCATGCGCATCGAAATAACATCGGACAAAAAAGCGACGGAGTACCTGGCAAACGAACGGACGGTCCTGGCGTGGATTCGAACCTGCATCGCGGTCATCAGCCTCGGATTTGTCATCGCCCGGTTTGGCGTCTGGCTGCGCGAGCTCGCCGCGCGGATTGACCCGAAAATCGGAATCCAGAGCACAAGATTTTCGCTTCTGGTCGGTGTGGCCATGATGTCGTTCGGCAGCGTGCTCACCTTCCTGGCGGCCTGGCGCTACCATGCCATCAATCGGGCGATCGAGCGGGGCGAGTATGAGGTTGACCGGGGGCTGGTCATTATGGTGACGCTTTCCGTCGCCTTGCTGGGGCTCGCGATGATTGCGTACCTATTGCTGGGTGGGAACAGCCTCTGAACCCCTCGACAAGCTCGGGGCCGTTGCCGCGGCTGTAGCCGTGAGGCGAAGTCGGGAACCGGCTCGTCGAGCCCGTTCGACAAGCTCAGGGTCCGGGCCTGTGAGGGAGACGCCTTGTCCCTGCCTCAGTCGCTTCGCGTTCCTTTGCGACCTTCCGGGGAAATTGCATTGGAAAGCGTCCGGGGCTTGGAATTTTTCCAAAAAAAAGCCCGCCGGCAAATGCCGGCGGGCTCGAGATTGATAATCCCAGCTGATTAGAAGTGCGCGAGTTCGTACGTGACCATGAACGTACGCGAGTCCTCCAAGGTGTTGGAGAATTGCGCCAAGCTGCCGTATTTCGTGCGATACACATCGAATGCGTTGTGCACCGTCAACCCAACGGTTTGCTGGATGTGCCTCCACTGCCAGGGCAACACATAGTGCACGCCGAAATCCCAGATAACAGAGGACGGGGTGCGCAGGGTCCATTGGTCGGTGTGGCTGGTAACAACAAAAGGACCACCGACTCCCTGCTGGACGGTCGTATCACCCGCCGTAGGAGTCTCGGTCGGAGTGGACGATACATAGGTCACATTAGCCTCGAGATCCAAGCCCTTGACTGGCCCGCTGGAGAACGTGTATTTGCCGGTGAGGCTGCCGTTTTCCGGGGAGACGAATTGGACCGAGCGGCCCACGGCTTCGGGGAAGTTAACACCGAAGTTTGCATATTTTGCATTCACAATGCCGAAGCTGCCAGTGATGCTCAGATTATCAGTGGGGAGCCAATTCAGATCGAACTCCGCGCCCTTATCAATCTGGTCGCCATTGGGCAGGGTGAGGGTGGTGGTAGCGCCCGTAACTGGATCGATTCCGTTATCCGTGACGAGCACGTTGTAGCGGTGGGCATAGTAACCACCGACCGTGACATTCAACCGCTCGTTGAAGAAGGAACCCTTGACGCCGTAATCCCAGCCCTTGGCATATTCAGGTTTAAACGGAGCGGAGGCCCAGTGAAACGGTACAAAGGTCGGGGTGCCGGCTTTACCCGACGCGGCGACGGTATTCCAACCGGCGAGCACATTGGGCTTGGTGGTTTGATCGACAAAATAGCTTTCGCTGTAGCTTCCATAGAGGTGCACGGTCGAAGTCACTTTGACGTTAAACCCGAAGTTGGGCTTGCTCTCGTGGATATAGCGGCGCACTTGACCTGTGCCGTTCGGGTTTGAAGGGTAGCCAACGTTAGGAAACAGCACCGGCGCCGCCGCTGTGAGCGGCGTGTAGTCGCGATCGTTGAATCGCACGGCATCATAACGAACACCGGCAAAGGCAATCAAGCGGCCGTGAAACAAATACATCTGCTGCTTGAAGTTACCGCCGAGCGAGGTGGTGCGGTACAGATGCATGGCGCTGAGGGTTTCATTGCCCCACACGAAGCCTTCGTTGTAGTAGGGAATCGGGCCCGCTGGGATGTAGTCGATGCGGCCGTCTGGGTCTTTAACAGGGACCAGTGTGACGATGGCCTGGTGCGAGGCTCCCTTGGCGTTATAGGCATTGAAAGCGGCATCTTGAGGAACGTTAAAAGTCGGGTCATAACGGTAGTAATCGTTATAATCGATGGTCAGCAGCGAATTGTTTTCAATCGCGTGATTGAACAGGAAATAATGAGCCAGAAGGTCGGCTTGGACGCCGCCGCCATCTTCCTGGATCAGACCCTTGGTGGGGTTGGGGCGTGAGGCGAAGGGCAGTGAGCCGGGATTGGTCGGATCGGGAGCGAGCACCACTGTGCCCCAGGGAACGTTCGAGGCGTTAAAATCCCAGCGGCGGGAACGGTAGTAATTTGTTCCCAGGCGCATGCTCCACACATCGTTGAAGCTTTTGTCATATTCGCCGGTATAGCTGATATTGCCACGATTCAGTTCGCTATGCGGGCCATACGCGTTGATTCCGGCCAAAGCGGTGTCTAAACCGATCGCATGCGTGGTTGCGGCGTTGTCAGGCGTCGCGGCCCGGGTGATGAACAATTCCGGGGCCGAGGCTTGCGGCGCATGTTGAATCTGGAGGAAATACTCCGCCGAAACAATAAGGTGGGCATCGTTTGAGAAATCGTGCCGGATGGCGAGGTAGTCTTCGTTGTTGCGGATGTGGTCAAACTGCCCGTCGTAACGGCGCTCCGTTTGGTCGAGCGAGACGATGTAATAGGTCTTGTGGGCTGCGTCGATCGAACCGGTCGCTTTGAGGTGTTCCTGGCGCTGGTCATAGCCGCCGTTCGCGATCAAGACGTCCTGGACGTCCTGTTTTTTCGGCTGCAGCGAAATGAAATTGACCATGCCACCGGGCGAGGTGCGGCCATAAATGGCGGCATTCGGGCCGCGGATGATTTCCATGCGCTCGATGTTGCTGGCGCCGTAGCGGCCCAGGCGGTAGAACCCATCGCGCAGCTGGGAAGTGGAATTGAACCCACGGAGGAAAAAGTTACCGCCGATGCTGACCGCGGTCAAACCACCGATCTGGGTCATGTTTTCATCGATGACGTTCGTGCCGAAATCCTTGAAGAATTGGTCCGTCAAGTTGACGGTGCTGTACGGCAGGTCGATGATCTTGGTGTTGACGCGGCTACCGGCCATTGTCTCTGAAGCGCTGTAGCCGTGGGCGGGTGCCGCGGATACTTGGAACTTCTCGATCACAATGGTATCTTCTGCGGCGGGAGCCGTTGTTTGGGCATATGCGGCGTGGGCGGCGAGTATCACGGTAGATACTCCGGCCCAACCCGCGAATTTTCGTAATGAAACGATAAGTACGCTAGGCATGGTGTTTGTGGGGATTATCAGGGTTAGTAGTGACTGACGGTTTGCTAATCTTTCCGAAATAGCTTGCCGAATTGAGCAGAGCGGGAACACCGAACGCAAGTCCTTAATAAATATTATGAGATTTTTTTTTTACAAACTGACCGGGTGGGGCAATTGAACGCGCCAACTGCCGCGCGACTCCCCGAGATTCTGCGCGCCGCTTGCCCAGCCGGATTGCAGCACACTTCGTGACCCTCGCGTCCAACCATGAGTTACGCAAGGATGCGTTCACTCAAACACTCATCGAAGGCAAACACGCGGACCTGCGCGATGGCGGGTGGCAAAATCCGGCGGTTGCTTCTGTCCAAGTGCACCACGCTGTTTGTCACAACAAAACAGGCCGGCGTTTTATGGCCGGCCTGCCGTTTCGGAAAACTAGTCGTCACCCGTGCGTCGCGCGCATTACATTTGCTGGAAGTTATACTGGGCGGATTTTGCCATTAATGCGTTGAATTGAGCTTGGGTGATGTCGGTATAATTGAACCGGCGCAGGTTAAGCACGGACGGAGAGCCTGGGGGATATTGATGGGCGACGCCAAACATGTTGTCGTAGCCCCATTGCCGGGTGGGTGGGCTGTACTTGGCACTGGACCAAGCGCCCAGCGCCACCTGGCTGGCATATAGCCCGACAATCGAGCCGCGATAACGGATGTCGGCGCTGCTCCAATCTTCATTGAAACGCATGTAGTTTTCCACGCCACCAGAATAACTGTAGCCGCCACTCGTGACGGTGGGCACATTGCCGCTGATAAAACCGGCCGAAATTTCCGTAGATGACGCCGTCGGCTCTCCATTGTAAGCCCCGGCGCTGGTCGTGATCGCTCCGTCGCCAGCGGGCTTGCCGCTCACCCACCAGGCGGCCGAGAGGATGTCGATGGCATCACCGGCCACCATCGCGGGAACTTCATTCACGGTTGAGCTGTGCTGTGC
>DASYOA010000236.1:0-8924 GCA_036008265.1 Opitutaceae bacterium | reverse complement strand
CTGCGCTTATCCAGCCAATAGCGGTATGGCTTTCCAGTTAGAATACACTCCCTAAATGCAAGTTTCGTTCGCCGTTGCCGCCCATCTCGAGGCGGCCCTGAAGACCGCCGCCAACCGCGCCGGCCTTGAAGCCGCTGCGTTTGTGCCAGAAGTCCGGCCAGCCGACCCCCGCCATGGCGACTTTCAGGCCAACGGCGTGCTCGGCTACGCGAAAGCCCGCAAGCTCAACCCGCGTGCGGTCGCGGAGCAGCTCGTGTCCGCGCTGCCGGAAGATATCCAGCGACAATGCGACGTCGTCGTCGCCGGCCCCGGCTTTATCAATTTCACGCTCAAGCCCGCCACCCTGCTCGCCTGGTTGAATGACTATGATTCAGAAGAGCACCTGGCAACGGGTGCAGCGGAGTTCTACCAGGGCCATCGCCACGTGGTGGATTTCAGTTCACCCAACACCGCCAAGCAACTCCACGTCGGCCATATCCGCGGCATGGTTATCGGCGAGGCGATCAGCCGCTTGCTCAAGTTCTGCGGCGCCGAGGTCATTCGCGACAACCACATCGGCGACTGGGGCACGCAGTTCGGCAAACTCATCTGGGCCTACCAGCGCCATCTCGATGCCGCGGCGCTGGCGCGCGACCCGCTCGATGAATTCGAACGCCTCTACAAAGTGGGCAACACGGCCGCCGAGGCCGATCCCGCCGTGCTCAAGGAAGCGCAGCAGGAACTGGTCAAGCTCCAGTCCGGCGATGCTGAAAACCTGGCGATCTGGAAAAAAATCAGCGACACCAGCCTCGCCGCCTTCCAGAAAATCTACGACCTGCTCGGCATTCGCTTCGACGTCGTGCTCGGTGAAAGTTTCTACAACGACAAGCTGCAGCAGGTTTATGACGAACTCACCGCCGGCGGCCTGGCCCAGGTGAGCCAGGGGGCGCTCGTGGTTTTTCACCCCGAGCACCCGCGTTTCAAGACGCAGCCATTCATCATCCGCAAGTCCGACGGCGCGGCCAACTACGCCTCGACCGACCTCGCGACCATGCTCTACCGCGCCAGTCACTTCCACGCTGACACCATCATCATCCTGACCGACACGCGGCAAAATGATCACTTCGAGCAGCTTTGGCTGACGACAAAAAAATGGTTCGAGAAAACCGGCCGCAAGCTGCCGCACTTCGAACATGTGTCATTCGGCTCCATCCTCGGCGAGGACGGCAAGGCAATCAAAACCCGCTCTGGCGACCCGATCAAACTCAAGGCCCTGTTGGCCGAGGCCGAGGAACGCGCCTTCGCGCTCGTCACGGAAAAAGCCCCGGACCTGCCCGAGGCCGAGCGGCACGACATTGCCAACGCCGTCGGCATCGGCGCCGTGCGCTACGCCGACCTCGCGCAAAATCGCAGCAGCGACTACATCTTTGACTGGGATAAAATCCTCTCCTTCGAAGGCAACACCGCACCCTACCTCCTCTACGCCGTCACGCGCATCCACTCGATCTTCCGCAAAGCCGGCCTGGATCCAAGTGATCGCACGGCCACCGCCGGCGCGACCCCGCCCGCGACCGATGCCGAACTCGCCCTCGCCCGCAAGTTAATCGACTTCGCCGCCACGCTTCAGCTTACAACCACGCAGCTCCGCCCGCATTTCCTGTGCACCTATCTCTACGAGCTGGCCGGGCAGTTCAGCACTTTCTATGCAGCCGACAAGGTCATCGTCGACGATCCGGCCCTGCGCGCCCGCCGCCTGTTGCTCTGCGCCCGCACGCTCCTCATATTGGAGACAGGTCTGCATCTCCTTGGCCTGCGCACACTCGAACGCATGTGAAAACCGTAAAAGTTTGTTAACCCAGGCGGGATTACCGACAAAACTCTTGCCGCTCTCCCTTCCCGCAACCAATCTACCTTTTCATGCCCACGCAGGAATTTTACATCCGCAACGCGGGTGCTACCGAGGCCCGTGGCCCATTCACTCAGGAACAGCTCTCTTCCCTGGCTGAAGCCGGGCAAGTGGGGCTCGATACGCTTTATTACGAGAGCACCTCTGAGAAATGGATTCCTGTCGGCACCAATGCCGACCTCAAGAACGCGCTCTTCCCCGAAAAGAAAAAACTTACGGTCAAGCCCAAGACCAACGTTTCCACTCTTAACGTCGAGAAGGAAGACCAAGCGCCCATCACCGTAAACGACATGATGGCCGCGGCCGAAGGCAAAACGGACGACACCAAGCATGCCAAGGATCCTGCCATCTCCCGCGGCCGGGCCGCCAAGATCGGCCTCTACGCCTGCACGCTCTTTCTTTTCGTCGCGGCTGCCTCGGAAGCCCTGCCTTCCATCAACGAGCTGCTCGCCCTCGATCTCACGAAAATCCTGGGCCAGCCACTCATCTTTCTCGGCGTGTTTGACCTCATCCTCACCCTGCTGCTGCTGCTGCAAATGGTCACGCTTTACCCGCTCGTTCGCTTCCGCGCGGCGCTCGGCCTTGGTTTTATCGGTTTTCTTTTCTGGGTGCGCGGTGAGACGGCACCGCTGCTGGCGATCGCGGCCGGCTCGGCTGGGCTCTACCTCAGCACGATCTTTGTGGATTTCATGGCGCTGGGCATCTCCGTCGGGCTCGGCCTCTTCGGCATGCTGGGCTTCGCCTATTACATGCTGATGACTTGATATCCGCCGCGCAGGATTTTCACTTACATGGCGCGGATGACTCATCGCTGGGGAAAACTCTCCCGGCTGCTGAAAAAAGAAATCTGGCAACCCTCCTGCCTTAACGATGCTTCGCCCCGCGGCCGCCTTTATGCCGTGTTGCGCGTGATTTCCATTACGGTGAACGGCCTTTTTGAAAACAAGACCGCCAGCCGCGCCGCCGCGCTCAGCTTCAGTTCGTTGCTCGGGCTCGGCCCGCTGGTGGCCATCGTCGTGCTCGTGGCTGGTTTCATGCTCGACAAGAACGACCCTCATATTGCCGTCAACACGCTCCACGGGGTCATTACTTTTATTGCACCTTCGATTTCGGAATACGAAAAACTTTCCGAGCAGGGCAAGGCCCCGCCGCCGCCCGAGGCAAAAAGCGACGTCGTCACCGCCGCCACGCTCAAAATTCATCCGGCGGCGACCGCCACCAACACGAGCCCAGCCTCAACCTCGGAAGCCAATCCATCCGCGGCCCCGGCTCACGCGCCGCCCTCAGGCCAGGTCGCCGTCAACGAGGATCTCGTCCAGCTCATCAACGGCTTTATTGCCGGTTCGCGTTCCGGCACGGCGGGCGTCGTCGGCGCGCTCACCCTCATCCTCATCGTGCTGCAGCTTTTCACCTCGATCGAAAACGCCTTCAATGAAATCTGGGGCGTGCGCCGTGGCCGCAGCCTGCTCATGCGCATCGTGTTTTACTGGACCGTGCTCACCCTTGGCGCCGTGCTCTTTTTCGCCGCGGTCACCGCGCTCGGCGCCAGCGCGTTTCTCAACGTGTTCATCGAACATCTGCCCCTCGGCGCCAACCTGCTCGGCATGTTCGTCGCGCTGCTGCCCTCGCTCTCCATCGTGGTGCTCATCCTCGTCCTGATGCTTTTCTACCGCTTCATCCCCAACACCCGCGTATCCTGGCGTGCGGCGCTCATCGGGGCGGTCGTCGTGGCGGGGCTGCTCGTGCTGAACAACTATCTCGCGTTCATTTATTTTCGCCGCGTCCTCATCAGCAAAAGTCTCTACGGCTCGCTTGGCATCCTGCCGATGCTCATGTTCGGCCTTTTCATCTTCTGGTTCTTCGTGCTCGTCGGCGGCCAGCTCAGTTACGCCGTGCAAAATGTCCGCTTCCGCAGCAGCCAGGCGGCCTGGCACACCCTCGCCGAATCCACGCGCGAACGCCTGTCGCTCGTCGTGCTGCTCACCATCAGCCGCCGCTTCCAGGAAGACCTGCCGCCCGTCAACGCCTCCCAACTCGCCACGCTGCTCAAGGTCTCCACCCAAATCCTTAACGAATGCCTCAACTGCCTCGTCGACCTTAAATTTATCACCCCGATCCCGCCCACGGGCAGTGACTCGCTCACCGATTACCTTTATCAACCCGCGCGGCCGCTGGCCCACCTCACCTTGCAGGAATTCAAGCAGGCCTTCGACAACTACGGCGCCGATCCTGCCGGCGACACCCTCGACGGAATCGACCCGATCGCCCGATCCTACCGCGAGCACATGCTCAAGCTCGGCCAGGACAAGTTCCTCTCCAAGCCGCTCGACCAGCTGCTGGCGGATTTCCCCTTTGATGAAACCCGGCCGCCTTTCGCCCGCATTGCCCAAGCCTAAGTAACAAGTATCAGGTATCAAGTAACTAGAGAACTCTGCGACCATACTCCTGGTACTTGTTACCTGTTACTTGGCATTTTGTGTGGAGTTCAAGGGGGTTGACACCCGCCGGGCGAAATCCACGCTTGTCGGTTTCTACCCATGATTTCCTGGATTCAACGCAACTTTCAACGTCACTTCCGCACCATCTTCGCCCTGATCCTGGGGGTGATGATCATCTCCTTCGTCTTCACGATCGGCGCAACGCCGGGCATCGGCCACAGCGACAGCCGGACGCAATCGAAGCCGTTTTTCGGCTACAACCTCGAGTCGACCGACGATCAGCATCATATCTTTGGCGACGCCTCGCTCAGCGTCTACCTTCGCTATCACATTCCGGTCAACGAAGTCGCCCGACTGGAGCCGTATGCGCTTGAACGCACCGCCAGCCTCGCCCTCGCCGACCAGCTTCAGATCCCCGCACCTTCCCAGGACATCCTCGCTGACTACATTAAAACCATGGGCGCCTTCGCCAATGCCAACGGTGAATTCGATCCCAATCTCTATAACACCTTCCGGGAAACCAAGGTTTTACCCGGGTTCGATTCCGCAACCACCGTGGCCGATGTCAGCCGCGTCCTCACCGACGACTGGCGCGCCGAGCAGGTCAGGAAACTTCTGGGCGGCCCCGGCTATGTCCTCCCTGGCGACATCAAGGCCCAACTGGCCCGCGACGACACGCAATGGACGCTCACCGTCGCCAGCGCCGACTATACCAAATACGCCCCGGCCCTCACTCCCACCCTGGCGGAGATCACCAAATTTTTTGAAGCAAATCCCGACCGCTATCAAATTCCCGACCGCGTCAGCGTGGATTACCTCGAGTTTCCCGCGGCGGATTTCGTTCCTCAAGTCAATGTGACCGACGCCGAAGTGCGCGACTATTACGACGCCAACCCCGCGCGTTTCCCAAAACCTGCCGCCAGCAAGGCCCTGGCCAAGCCCACGCCGGATGACGATTTCGCCATTGTTCGCCCGCAAGTCGAAGCCGCCCTCAAGCTCGAGCGTGCGCAAAACCTGGCCGCGCAGGCCGCCTCCGATGTCGCGCTGGCCCTCTACAACGAGAAAGTCGACGGGGTCACGCCCCAGCTCGACGCCTTCCTGGCCGAGCACCACCTCGCGCTTAAATCACTGGCTCCATTTGCCGCCGATGCGCCTCCCGCTGAACTCGGCGGCTCGCCCGAAGTCGCCAGCCAGGCCTTCCAGCTCGGCAAGAATCACTTCTTTTCCGATGCCATCGCGACGCCCGCTGGCAGCGTGATTTTGCTCTGGAAAGAAACCCTCCCCGCCTACACCCCGCTGCTGTCCGAAGTGCAGGACAAGGTCACCGCTGACTATAAAGAGGCCCAGAAGAAAAATCTTTTCATCAACGAACTCGGCCAGACCATCCATGACCAGCTGGTGGCCCGTCTTAAGGCCGGAAACACCTTCGACCAAGCCGTCGTCGCCGCCAACCTTGCCGCCAACATTCTCTCTACCGCCAATCCCACTTCGCCCTCCTCCGGGGTGAAACTTGAGACGAAAAAATTTCCGCCGTTCACCCCGCGGCAACCGCCCCGGGACCTCGCAAAAGCCATCCGCGACAACCTCAACCGCCTCGAGACGGGCAATGTTTCCGACCTGATTTTTTCCGACAACAAGGGTTGGTTTGTTTACGTCGTGGCCAAGAAACGCCCCGACCTTACCGAGGCCAACCCGCAGTTTGCCTCTGCCCGCGACACCCTCGCACCCCGGGTGGCAAAAGATACGCTCGGCGCCACGCTCGTGGAACTCATCACCAGGGAGCAGAAGAAATCCGCATCGGCCGACATGCCTTGATTTTTTTGCCGGGCCGGCCGTCCCCCCGCGGCCGCCGGCATGATTTTCTCTCGCGCTGGCACAGTGGTTTGGTAGAAATTTCGCCCCATGCGCCGCGCCGTCCGATTCGCCAACCTCCGTTTTCCCAGGCCCGTGCGATTCACCGAAACTTTCCGGCGTGCCATCCGTCACGCCAATCCATGAGCCATCCTCCCTGCGCCAAAGTCTTCCGGCGCGAAAAATTGTTAAAATCATAACGCCACGACAGCCTGCGCATCTCCGCCGATCTTCACTCCCCCATGTCTCGCCTTACTGTCCGCGCCACCCTTGCCCTATTTCTACTCGTTACCGGTGCCCTGACCGCCCAAGACATGCCTGCGGTGAGCTTGCCGAATCCGCCGGCAGAACCAACGGGCGCCGCCACGCCGAATCCGCCGCCGCTGACCTTGGATGAATGCGTGGCCCAGGCGCTGGAAAAAAACTTCAACGTGCGCATCCAGAGGTTTTCCACCGAACAAGCCAGGGACTCCGTCATCATCGCCAAATCCAGCTACGATCCCACCTTAAACCTCGATTCGCAGAAATCAGTAACCAAGGGCGCCGCTCTGACCGATCCGGCGACCGGTCAAATTGCCGGCGGATTATACACCAACAACGAAGCAACCACGCTATCGGTTTCGCAAAAAATCCCCACCGGCGGCACGCTCTCCGCCAACTCTGACCTCAATCGTGATCGGAACGTTCCCTCTTCGGACTGGTTAAATCCCGCCTACACCAGCGACGTCTCTCTCTCCCTCACGCAGCCCCTCCTGCAGGGAGCCGGCGTCGATTACAACCTTGCCGCCATCAAGCGCGCCAAGCTCGGCGTGCAAATCGCCGACCTGAATTTCAAAAGCACGGTGCTCACGGTTATATTCAATGTGGAGACCGCTTACTTCAACCTGATCTTCGCGCGCGAACAATATAAAGTCCAGGAGGACAGCCTGCGCCTCGCCCAGGAACTCTACAAAGAAAATGACGTCAAACGGCAGACCGGTGTCCTCACCGACCTCGACGTGCTGCAGGCCCAAGTCGGCGTGGCCACGGCCAACAGCCAGCTCATCCTTGATGAACAGACCGTCCACAACGACGAGGATATCCTCCTGCAAAGCCTGAGCCAGCGAGATTTCAGCGGCCAGGTCGGCCCGGTGGATTTCCCGGTCATGGCCAGCGACCCCGAGGTCTCGTTTGACCTCTCCTACAAACTCGCGCGCGACAACGGCCCCAACCTCGCCATCATCCAGGCCACCATCGAGCAATTCAAGCTCGACGCCCTCACGACCAAGCGCAACGCCCTGCCCGAACTCGACGTCAACGGCGCCATCGGCTACAACAGCCTCGGGAAGTCTTATAGCGGCGCCTTGAACCAGGTCTTGGATGACCACGGCCATTCCTGGCAGGCCGGCGTCACCCTCAATTTCCCCATCGGCCTGCGTGCCAACCGGGCGCTCTATCATCAGGCCCTCGCCAGCCAGCACAGCGAGGAAACCACTTTTGAACAGGAAGACGAGAACCTCACGGTCCAGGTTCGCTCCGCGGTTCGCGCCGTGCAGACCGGTATCGAAAGCGTGCGCGCCTCGACCGAGACCGCCACGCTCAGCGAGAAACAATACGAATTGGAAAAAGCCAAGTTCGACGCCGGCCTGGTGACCAGCCTGGATGTGCTTACGGAACAAAATGCCCTGCTGGCTGCGCGCGTGCAGGAACTCCAGGCCAAGGTCAACCTGCGCACCGCCATCGCCAACCTGCGCTTCCTCGAAGGCAGCTCCCTCCAGCTCTATCACGTCAATCTGGTGGAATAGGGCCCGGCGCTCCGCGCCGTTGGCCACCAAGTATCAAGTAACAGGTAACAAGTATCAGGAGTATGTGCGCAGCGCTCTCGTGTTACTTGATACCTGACACTTGTTACTTATTCCATCCGCAGCCATCAGACAAAAAGATCGGCAGCTGAAGCTTCATCCGACATCACCACCTTATGTTCCGGCAACTGCGTGCGGAACCACGTCCGCTGCTTTTTCACGAGTGCGCGGGTGTTTTTCGCAATCTCATCTGGCAGCGCCGCCTCGCCCAGCTTGCCCGCCATCATCGCCAGCACCTCGCGATAACCGATGGCCCGCCCCGCGCTCGGATTTTTTTCCAAGCCCGCCGCGCGCAATCGCCGCACCTCATCCACCAACCCGCCGCGCAGCATGGCCGCCACGCGCGCCTCAATGCGCCCGGCCAAGTCCACCGCCGGCCGGTCCAGCCGCGTGAGCAGCACTCGCCAGCCGTCAAATGGCCCGCGCTGTCGGGCGAATTCCTCCTTCAGCTCGCGCAACGTTTTCCCGGACGCCAGGCACCGCTCCAGCGCGCGCGCCACGCGGCGCGGATTCGCCGCGTCCAGTTTTTCCAATCCGCGCGGGTTCAGTCGCCTCAGCTCTGACACTGCCTCCGCCAGCGAAAGTTTTTCCACCCGCGCCCGCACCCCGGCCGGCACCTCGACCCCGTCCGCCACCGGCGCGAAGAACGTCTTCAGGTACAATCCGCTGCCGCCGACCACCAGCACGGCGCGGCCCCGCGCCGCGATCGCCTCGACCGCCGTCCGCGCCAGCAGGACATACCGGGCCACATCCATCCCCTCCGCCACGTCGAGGATGTCCACCAGGTGATGCGGCACGCGCGCCTGCTCCGCCTGGGTCGGTTTCGCCGTGCCGATATCCATGCCGCGATAGAACAGCAGCGAGTCGCACGACACGATTTCCGCCCCGTTTTTCTCCGCCCAGCGCAGC
>DASYOA010000235.1:0-5500 GCA_036008265.1 Opitutaceae bacterium | reverse complement strand
GAGGCCGAGGTTCGTGAGCGTGGAGATTTCCAGCTCGATCTCCTCGTGATAGGCAAAGGGCAGGTCGTTGAATTTTTTGTTCTTAGAACTCATTTCAAAACCCAAAACGAGCAGCGTGGCTGAGTTTTGGCGAGGAGCAAGGCGTAGCTGAGGGAGCAATCCTCAAAGAGGCTTGTCCCTCGGCGACAACGCTGCTCCTCGCCCAACAAATCTGCCACCCGGAGGGTTTGGCAGAAAAACCGTCGGCGCGGCGTTGTGTCGCGAGGGGATAGGCCCTCCGGGCATACCCCGCTCGCGACCCGCCTGGCTGCGACGGCTTTTCTGCCAATCGATGCTCATTTTGAATTTTGAAACGAATTCTTAGTCGGCTGGAACGCGCGACAAAATTATCGGTGTTTCTTCTCTTCCTTGGCCGGGCCGCCGGATAGCACCACGCTGGCCGGGCGGAGCAGGCGGCCATTGAGCGAGTAGCCGGGGCGCACGATGTTGAGCACATGCTCGGCGGGCACATCGGCGCTGGGTTGGTGGGAAAGCGACTCGTGCTGGTGCGGATCGAACGGCTGGCCCACGGCGGGAATGACCTCCTTGAGGCCGTGCGGGGCAAGCGCGCCTTTGAGCTGGCCCAGGACCAGCTCGACGCCACCGGTGAGCGCCTTCAGGTCGGCGCCCGGCTGTTTCGCGGCGGCCAGCCCGAGCGCAAGATTGTCGAGTGCGGGCAGCAAATCCTCGAGCACGCGCGAAATGGCGAACTGCCGCAGCTCTTCCTTTTCCCGCACGGCGCGGCGGCGGAAATTTTCGAGATCGGCCGTGGTGCGCAGGAAGCGGTCGTAGTTGTCGGCAGCCTCTTTTTTGGCCGCGGCCAGCTGCGCAGCCGGATCGGCGGACGCGCCCGGAGAGTCGGGTGGCAGGACGTCGGGTTGTTCGGAAGCGGTCATAAACCGCCAACTAAACTATTGCTTTGGCTTTTCTTCAAGTGAATCGAACAAGCCTTTGAATAAATCTTTCGTTTTCTGGCCAGTGCCTTGCAGGATGCCGCCCGTGTCCTTGCCCACCACCCCGAGCTGTTCAAGGATGGGCGTCGGGATGACGAGGCCGAGAATGTTATTGGCGAGTTTTCCGGCCCCGGCCATGCTGAGGTCGGCGAGGAGCGGCACACTGATTTGCCTGAGATTCGTGACATCCGTGAAGGTGCGGTTGATGTTAAGGGTGATCTCACGCACGTTGGGCTTGGCGCCCGAGTAATCGGCGATGATGATTTTATCGAGTTTCACGACGAGGTGGCGGATGAGAAACTGCTTGGGCGGCTTTTTTTCTTCCGGGGCGGCCGCCGGCGGCGGATTTTTCTGGTCCGGGCTTTTTTCGTCCGGATTGGCAGCCTGCACGCCAGTCTTGAAAAGATCGAGGTTGGACTGGCCCTGGGCATTTTTGACCACGGCGATCAAGGCAACATCGAAAACGGCGTCTTTCACCACGACGCGGTCGCCGAAAACAGAGCCGGGCTCGACCGCGGTCTTGAACTCGTTGACCGAGACAAAGTCATCCTGGGGAAAGGTGTCGGGATTGTTGATCTTGAGCTGGCTGATATAAACGCTCGCGGTGAAGGGATTGACATAGAGGCGATCCACCGTGGCATCAAAACCCGTGCGCTTTTTAATCAGGCCGGTCACGATGGACGGCAGCAACAGCATCCACATGAGGGCGAAAGTCGCCGCCAGCGCGAAGGCGAAAACAAACAGCTTGGTCAGCATGTTCCCGCGACAGTTACAGATATCAGGGGGGAGCGTTTTCATAAGTCAGGAGTGTGGAAATTTTCTGTAATGAGTGCAATCACGCCGCTGAGCGCCTCAAAGGTGAAAGCCCCGGCATGCGGGAGCAGGGCATTGTCGCCGCGCACGAGTGTTTCACCGCTGGACCCTGCCACGCGCAGGCTTCCCGCAACGACACTAACCAGGCGCGGTTGTTCACCGGCGGCGAAGGATAATTTTTCTTCCTTGGCCAGGGGCACCCGACGAATGAGAAACTCAGGGCAGTCGGCGAGGACCGCGGTGGTGGGCGCTCCGCGCACGAGCGCCGGCGCGGGATCATCCCAGAGGATCGAGCGAAGCGACTCGGGCACATGCAGCTGGCGCGGCTTGCCATCCAGCCCCGCGCGGTTCCAGTCGAAAACGCGGTAGGTCGTATCGGAGTTTTGCTGGATTTCCAGAAGAAGATTGCCGGCGTCAATGGCATGAACCTGGCCGCTTTGCACCAGGATGGAATCGCCCGGCACGACGGGAAAGCGGTGCACGCACTGCTCGACCGCGCCATCGGCCAGGGCGCGCTCAAACTGGTTGCGCGTCACGCCCGGGCGCAGACCGACGATCAGATGCGCGCCGGGGGCGGTTTCGACGATGAACCAGTTTTCCGTCTTGGGCTCGCCACCGAGCTCCGCCGCGATTTTCACCGGCGGATGGACTTGCAGGCTGAGTCGTTCACGGCAGTCGAGCCATTTTACCAGCAAGGGGAACGGCCGCGCGGCCGGCCAGCCCGGCCCCATGATATCGGCTGGATGTTTTTCGAGCAAAGCCCGCAGCGTCTGCCCGGCCAACGGGCCGGCCTTGATGACCGACTGGGCCTCGGGCCGGTCGACCAAGTCCCAACTTTCGCCGATCGGGCGGTTGGCCGGAAGCGTGCGGCCCAACGCGGTCTCGAGCGAGCGCCCGCCCCAGACACGATCGAAGTAAATCGGTTGAAAACGAAGTAGTTCGCGCATAATTGAAATCTCAGAGATTTGTGAAAATTGCCGCGGGGCCGATTACGTTTGACCGTAGAAATCGTTGGCTTGGAATCTCTGATGGCCTATTCTTGGCCTATTTCAAATGCGCAAACCCGCGAGTTCAAACTCAAAGAATGTCTCCGCCTTTGCCGGGGCGCGCCATCGGCCCCGCTGGCTGCTCGGCTCGATGTGCTTTTTGCTGGCCGTGCTGCTCACCGTCGCGCTGCTGGATTTCCGCCCCAACCAGAGCTCCCATACGACGACCAGCCCGACCAACACCAATCTCGTCGGCAAGTTCGGCTCCGAGTTCAGCTGGGACTCGCTCCATATCATTGGCGTAAGCACGTATTTGATCCCGGTGTTTTTCTTCTGGGCGGCTCATCTTTCACTCCGCTCCGCGCGGCGGCTGGTCGTCTCGCGCATTTTCGCAATGATCCTTTGCATTGTGACGCTGTCGGCCCTGGCCTCGATGCAGACCACTTTCCTGGCCGATCGAAAATATTTTACCGATGGCCCCGGCGGCTTTGTGGGCCAGGCCATCTATGACTCGCTCGCAGGGTTCTGGGGCGTTTTCGGGTCGGGCTTGCTGCTCGCGACCATTTACGGGCTTGGCATGCTTTTTATCTTCACCCGCGATGTCGCGGGTGAAATGGAACGCATCCTCTCCTCATATAATGAATGGCGGGAAGACCGGGGCAAACATCGCGCTGAACGCGCCCAAGCCAAGCGCCTGGCCAAGGAAGCGCGCGCCAAGGAAAAAAACCTCAATATCGAGATCAAACCCACGCCCGCGGCGGCACCCGTGCAGAAAAAGCTCGTCCTCCCACGCACCGGGCAGACCAACCCGCCTTTCCCGACCCGCACCGGCCAGACCAACCCGCCCTTTCCCGGAACCGAAGCCGCCGCGGTAACCAAACCCAACGAGCCGTCCGCGCCCGAGACAAAAGCCGAGGCCAAGCTCGCAATTCCCACGCCGGCCAAGTCGGTTGAAACGCCCCCGGCGAAAGAAGAAAAGCCCAGGCCGGTCACACCCGGTGGCAAGATCGCCCTCAACATCGTCAGGCCCGAGGAGCCGAAAAAGGCCGCCAAATCCGCCATTCCCACGAGGTCGGACGACAATTACCAGTTTCCGCCGCTTTCCCTGCTCCAGGAGCAAACCAAACCCACCGCGGCGAACAGCGAGGAAGAACACACGCGTAACGCCGAGAATCTCCTCCGCATCCTCTCCGAGTTTGGCGTCGAAGTCACCCTCGGCGAAATCCACGTCGGCCCCGTCATCACCCGCTACGAATTGGTTCCCGCCGCCGGCGTGCGCGTCGAGAAAATTGCCGGCCTCGATAAAAACATCGCCCTCGGCATGCGCGCGCAATCCGTGCGCATCCTCGCGCCCATCCCCGGCAAGGCGGCGGTCGGGGTCGAAGTCCCGAACCAGACGCCCACCCCCGTCGGCCTGCGCGAAATCCTGGAAAGCGAAGACTGGGTCAACGCCAAGGCCGAGCTGCCCATCGCCCTCGGCCGCGACGTCTCCGGCAAGCCGCTCGTCTCCGACCTCACGAAAATGCCCCACCTGCTCATCGCCGGCGCCACCGGCTCGGGCAAGAGCGTCTGCCTCAACGCCATCATCTCTTCCATCCTCTACAGCAAGACACCCAAGGACGTGCGCCTGCTCATGGTGGACCCGAAAATCGTGGAGTTGCAGATCTTCAACACGCTCCCGCACATGCTCATCCCGGTGGTCACCGCGCCGAAAAAAGTTCCCGCCGCGCTCAAGTGGCTGCTCCGCGAGATGGAACAGCGCTACCAGATTTTTGCCAAGGTCGGCGTGCGCAACATCAGCGGCTTCAACACGCGCAAAAAAATCGCCGATCCCGCCACTCCCGCCGGCGACGAACAACAACAGCTCACCGGGGTCGCCCCCGACGATATCGAAGTCCCCGACCGGCTGCCCTACATCATCGCGATCGTGGACGAACTCGCCGACCTCATGACGACGGCACCGGCCGAAATCGAGTCGAGCATCGCCCGCCTCGCCCAGCTTGCCCGCGCCGCCGGCATCCACATCATCATCGCCACCCAGCGCCCCTCGGTCAACGTCATCACCGGCATCATCAAGGCCAATCTCCCCTCCCGCATCGCCTTCCAGGTCGCCTCGCAAGTGGACTCGCGCACCATCATCGACACCAAGGGCGCCGACACCCTTATTGGCCGGGGCGACATGCTCTTTTCACCGCCCGGCTCCTCGCGCCTGGTCCGAGCGCAAGGCGCCTATGTTTCCGACGATGAAATCTCCAAGCTCGTCGAGTTTTTGAAGAAAAACGGCCCGCCGCAGTACGCCCAGGCCGTGCAGGTCGAGATCGACCGCGATCCCGACGCCGAGGAAGAAGACGGGCCCGAGGCAGCCGAGGGCGACCTGGGCGACGACGACGAACTCTTCAAACAGGCCGTCGACGTCCTCAAGTCCACCCGCCGCGCCTCCACCTCCATGCTGCAGCGCCGCCTGCGCATCGGCTACAATCGCGCCGCCCGCATCATGGAAATCATGGAAGAAAAGGGCATCGTCGGCCCCGAAAACGGCTCCAGCCCCCGCGAAATCCTGGCCGACTTGGACACAATATGAGAAGTTCCTCCTTCCCTCTTCCCGCTTTTTCCCCTAACTGGAATTCATGCAGACCATTGGCGAACGCCTCGAGGAAGCGCGCAAGCGCAAAGGCATCTCCCTGCGCGAAGCCGCGGAGGCCACCAAAA
>DASYOA010000234.1:0-3542 GCA_036008265.1 Opitutaceae bacterium | reverse complement strand
GCTGTTGCCGTCGGAATAACCGGTGTCGAGGTAGTAGCCCAGGTCGCGGAAATTGACGGGAGCCGCGGTGCCGAGGCTCAGCGTGAGGCGTGGCAATGGCGCCGTGTCGGCGGTGAGGTTGCGGAAGGTCGTCTCGTGGCGGAGTTGGTAAGGGTCTCCGGTCTTCGTGTCGCTTGGCTCAAGGACATAGCGACGGGTGACCTCGATGCGGTTTTCAAGGACAGCGCGAAAGACGATCTCTCGTTCAGTGCGGGAAACGAGGGTGTAGCGCGTGGCATCGTCGAGCCCGGGGAAATCGACGAGCGCAAGCATCGGATGTGCGTGCAGGGCGTTGAAGACATAAGGATCGGGCTTGCCGACTTCCGCCGGGTATTTTCTCAGCGCGACATCCTTGATGGAGCCGCCGTAGTCGGTGAAGGCGACGTCGATATAATCGTTGGCCAGGTGCGTGATGGTTTCGCCGGCGGTGTCCTTTTGCACCGCGGCAAAGGTGGCGTCGTCGGGCGAGGTGGCCGGCGCATTGGCGGCGGCCCCGGCCTGGTTGGATGCGAGGGGGTTCGCGATATTCCCGACGCTGGGCGAGGGCGGCGGTGGTGTATGCGGTGCGAATCGCATGATCACGAAGGCCGCGAGGAAAAACAGGAGGCCGAGGGTAAAGTTTTTTTTGTCCATGAAAAGTGAAGGAATTAGACGTTCGCTCGGGCATTACCGTTGCGAATGCGCACACAGGCCGGCCGTGGGTGCGAAGAAGGACTTGTCCGCCATAGCCTTGGCGACGGCGGAACCGGATCGAATCCGCCCGGGTGCAACGGAGTGCATTTTACGAGACGGCGCGCGGCGAGGAAGAGCCCGGCGAAAAATCCATGCGTGTGCAGCGCCTCCGCCGCGTAATGCGAACACGTCGGCGTGAAGCGGCAGCCGCAGCCCGGCCCGAACAGCATGGGCAGTACGGGCGAGAGCGTGCGCTGGTAAACGGCGATGAGCGCCAGCGCCGCGTGCACGGGCAGGCGGGCGGCGATACGGGAAATGGCTTTCAGGTGCTCAAACATGGGCGGGTGGGAAAATCTTGCGACAGGCATCCATGAACTTTTGCTCCAATTCGACATACGCAAGCCGATTGAGCGCGGCGCGGGCCACCAGCAGCAGGTCGCAATTGGCTGGGACGAGGTCCTGGTGCCGGCGGAAAACCTCGCGCAGCCGGCGCTTGGCGCGGTTGCGCTGCACGGCCGGGCCGACCGCGGCGATCGAGGCGGTCACGCCCAAGCGGGCCACCGGCGGGGTGGTTTCCCCGGCGGCGGGTTCGCGCTGGCGCCACCATAAGGTGAAGGCGCCGCAGTCGCAGCGGCGGCCGCGCTCGCGCACGGCGCGAAAGTCGTTTTGGCGACGTAGGCGCTGCTCGGCGCGGAAACGCATCGGAAGGAAAGGGCTGAATGACTGAAAAACTGAAGGGCTGAAGGCTAGATCGATCAAGATTTCGCGTGCGACTGATCCTTTCAGTCCTTCAGTTTTTCAGCTCTTCAGCCTTTCCCTTAGACGACGGTCAGGCGCTTGCGGCCTTTACGGCGGCGGGCAGCGAGTACCTTGCGGCCGCCTCTGGTGGATTTACGGGCGCGGTACCCGATTTTGCGCGCGCGCTTTTTGCGATGTGGGCGGAAGGTCGGTTGCATGGCTTTTCAGTGATTAAGAGATGACCGAAGTGCCGGAGGTGACCGGAGGTGTCAAGCGCGTTGCCAGCGCCCCGGCAATCCCTCACATTGCCGGCATGAAACCCAGCCTGCTGTTTTTTGCCGTAGTGACCGCCGTGGCGCTGGCCCAGGAGACGCCGCCCGCGCCGGCGCCGGTCGGCCCGGACATCGCCAAAATGGTTTCGGAAATCTCCGCCGAGCGCATTGAGCGGTCCATCCATATCCTGACCAGCTTCACCACGCGGCATACGCTTTCCGACCCGTCGCCGAACGGCAACGACATCGGCGCGGCGCGAGCGTGGATTGGCGCGGAGTTCGAGCGCATCTCTGCCGCGTCGGAGGGCCGGCTGCAGGTGGAGCAGGATGCGTTTCAACAGCCGCGGGCGCCGGGCATTCCTCAGCCAGTCGGAATCGTCAACATCGTGGCCACGCTGCCCGGCACCCAGCCCGAGTCGCGCGACCGCATCTACATCGTGGGCAGCCACTACGACTCGTGCAGTGGAAACCTCCTCAATTTTGAAAGCCCCGCACCCGGGGCGGATGACGATGCCTCCGGGGTCGCGGCCGTGCTCGAACTTGCCCGTGTGATGTCGCACTACGAATTCAACGCGACGATCGTCTTCATGGCGGTGGCGGGCGAGGAACAGGGCCGCTACGGCTCCGCGCACTGGGCGGCCCAGGCCAGGCAAAAGAAGCTCAACATCGCCGGCGTGATCAACAACGACATCATCGGCAGCACCCAGGCGGAAGACGGCGGGCACGACAGCGCGACCGTACGGCTCTTTGCCCAGGGCGTGCCGCCTGGGAAAACGCCGGGCGACGAGCTGAGCGCGCTTTTTTCGACCGGCGGCGAAAACGACACGCCGGCGCGCGAGCTGGCCCGTGCGATCAAGGAAGCCGCCGCGCTTTATGTGCCCGCGATGAACGTGAAACTCATTTACCGCACCGACCGGTATCTGCGCGAGGGCGACCAGCAGTCGTTTCTCGACCAAGGCTACCCGGCGGTGCGTTTCACCGAGCCGGCGGAGGATTTCCGCCACCAGCGCCAGGACGTGCGGGTGGAAAACAACGTGGCCTACGGCGACACGGCGGACCTGATAAATTTCGCCTATGTCGCCGATGTTGCGCGCGTCAACGCCGCGGCGCTGGCCGTCCTGGCCCAGGCCCCCGCGGCGCCGCGCGGGGTGCAAATCGAGACGGCAAAACTTGAAAATGACACCACGTTGCGTTGGCAGCCCAATACCGAGCCCGATCTCGCGGGTTACCGCATTGTGTGGCGCGATACGACGGTGCCTTTTTGGGAACATGCGCTTGACGTGCCGAAAAACGTCACGCGCCACACCCTGTCCAATGCATCGAAAGACAATGTCATTTTCGGCGTCGAAGCCGTGAATGAGGGCGGCCATGCCAGCCCCGCCGTCTATCCGCTGCCGGCCAGCGGGCCCTGAAGTGGAGGTAACCTGCTACCAGAGTGTTTTTAACCACTGATGCGCACTGATGGTCACTGATCAGGAAGAAACAGATAGAAATGGGTTCGAACTCAACTTCATATTATCAGTGACGATAAGTGTACATAAGTGGTTAAGTCGTGTTCTGTCCGCTTGGAAATATTAGTGACCCTTAGTGTGCATTAGTGGTTAATAGGCCGTAATTCATGCGCATCGCCGTCATCGCCGACACGCACAACCGCTATCCGCCCGGATTGCCGCAACAACTGCGCGGAGCGGATGAAATCTGGCACCTCGGCGATGTCTGCGAGCCGGCCACGCTGGTGGAGTTTGAAGAACTCGGGCCGCCGTTGCGCGTGGTGCTCGGCAACAACGATTCGCATTTTTCATGGCCGGTCGCGCTCGAGCT
>DASYOA010000233.1:0-5998 GCA_036008265.1 Opitutaceae bacterium | reverse complement strand
ATCGGGGTGGCGCAGGAAATAATGTCGGGGCGTAAAGCCCCTCCCACAATGAAAGCACGTTCAAGCCTGATGCTCGGCCAGCCAGCGCTCGACTTCGATGGCGGCCTGGCAGCCCATGCCGGCGGCGGTCACGGCTTGACGGTAAACGTGGTCGGCGCAGTCGCCCGCGACGTAGACGCCGGGCACCTTGGTCCGGATCTGCGAGCCATTTACCGGCAGAAAATAACCGTTCTCATCGACGTCGAGCGCGGCGGCAAACGGCGCGGTGTTCGGCACGTGGCCGATGGCGACGAAAATGCCCTTCACCGGCAACACCGACTCGGCGTTGCTCTTGAGGTTTTTAACTTTCAGGCCGTTGACGGCGCCCTGGGCGACGCCTTCGACCGAAACCGGCACGCTGTCCCACACGGGCTGGATTTTCGGGTGCGACGTGGCGCGGTCGGCCATGATTTTCGAGGCGCGCAGCGAGTCGCGGCGGTGGACGAGATAAACCTTGCTGGCGAATCGCGTGAGGAAAAGCGCTTCCTCGGCCGCACTGTCGCCGCCGCCGATGACCGCCACCTCCAGGTTGCGATAGAACGAGCCGTCGCACGTCGCGCAGGTCGTCACGCCCTTGCCGCCATAAAGTTCTTTTTCGCCCGGTATGCCGGTCATGCGTGGCGACGCGCCGGTGGAGATGATGACGCCTTTGGCGAGAATGGTGCGGCCGGCGCAGATGAGCTTGCGCGGGGAACTCGTGAAATCGACCGACTGCACCTGCGCCTGTTCGAAACGCGCACCGAACTTCGCGGCTTGCTTGCGCAGGTTGTCCATGAGCTGGAAGCCATCCACGCCCTCGGGAAAGCCGGGAAAATTTTCCACCTCGCTGGTCGTCGTGAGCTGGCCGCCGGGCAACGAGCCCTCGATCACGAGCGGCGAGAGATTGGCGCGCGCGGTGTAGATGGCGGCGGTGAGGCCGGCGCAGCCGGTGCCGACGATGACGACGTTTTCAACCGTGGGAGAGGACATGAAGGGAAGAGTTCAGCTACAACTTAGCACACTTGGAAAGGGCAAAGTTGCAAACGGAGGATGAAAGGTGGAGCGCATTGACCTCAATGCGCTCGAGCGTCTTGGGTCAAGCCGCTCCACCTCGGCCGTCTATTTTTCCAACATTCCGAGCTGAACGAGGAATCTCTGCTTGTAACTCAATCTTCGATCACGGTTTCGGACGACGTATTTTTGTCGCCGGGCCTGCTCGGAAAATGCGCGGCGAGCAGTTCGCCGGCGCGGGCGATGCCGTGGAGCAGGCCTGCGGTGAACTGGCCCTGCTTGAAATGATTGGTCATGGCCGCGGTCAGCTCCGTCCAGAAGGCATCGCCGCATTTCTCGTGCACGCCTTGGTCGCCGATCACGGCGAAGCGGTGGCTGCGTGGCGCCACGAAAATCAGCACGGCGTTGCGTTGGGGCGTGCGGTGCAGGCCGAGGTGCTGGAATTGCTTGCCCGCCGCGGCCACGGGATCGTCAATCTCGCGGTGGCTGACCAGCACACGGATCTGGCCGGAGGTTTTTTTCTCGGCGTCGGCAATCGCGGCCACGATGCGGTCGTGCTCGAGTTGTTTGAGAAAATGACGGGGTTTCATGGATGGATGGGTTTACCAATGTCCGCCCGCGCCGCCGCCGCCGAAACTGCCGCCGCCGCCTGAAAATCCACCACCGCCTCCGCCACCGCCGAAGCCGCCACCTCCACCAAATCCGCCAAACCAGACCATGCTGCTGCCCGAACTGCCGTAAAGCCGCGCCCGGCGGCGGCTCGACCAGAAGGAAAATGCGATCAAGGCGGCGAAAAACACCAACCTGAACAGAAGGGCGTGGTTTTGGCTGATTGAATCGCCCTCGGTCTGATCCGTGCCTTTGTACTCGCCGCGCGTGGCCTGCATCATGGCGGTGACCGCGGCGCGTAGGCCGTCGTCATAATTGCCGGCGCGGAAGTACGGCTTGATTTCGTTTTCGATGATCTGGTGGCACGTTGCGTCGGGCAGCGCGCCTTCGAGGCCGTAGCCGACTTGGATGTAAACGTTATGGTCCTGCGTGAAAACAAAGAGCACGGCTCCGTTTTTGCGGTCTTTTTGGCCGACGCCCCAGCTTTGCGCGACGCGTACGGTGTAGTCCTCGATCGAGGAGTCCGACTGCATCTGCGGGTAAATCGCGACCACGATCTGGTTGGAAGTGTCGCGCTCGAACTGCGTGAGCTGCGCATCGAGGTCGGCCGCGGTGCCGGATGAAACGGCTCCGGCATAGTCAGTGAAATAATGCGCGGGCGCCGGGGGAATGACCTCGCTCGCGCGGGCGAGGGTCGCCGTCAGCGCGAATGCAGCGAGCAGCGCAGAAGGCCACCTGAACCAAGGCGAAACTATGGCGAAGCGCGACACGCGTCAGTGCTGGGTGGCGGGGGCGGGCTGGGAAAAATCGAACTGCACTTTCGGCGCGGTTTCGGCGCCAGCCGTCGCCTGGAAATACGGATGATCCTTGAAGCCGAACGCGGCGGCGAAGAAGACGGCCGGCACGCGCTTGATCGCGCTGTCGTACGCCTGGACGACGTCGTTGAAGCGGCCGCGCTCGACGGAGATGCGATTTTCCGTGCCTTCGAGCTGCGCCTGCAGCGTCTGGAAATTATCCGTGGCCCGGAGCTGGGGATAATTCTCGGAAACGACGAGCAGCCGCGACAGCGCGGAAGTCAGCTGGCCCTGCGCCTGGTCGAATTGAGCCAGTTGTTGCGGGTCGGTGGGAGCCTTGCTCGCGTCGATGTTGACCCGGCCGACGGACGCGCGCGCGTCGGTGACGGCGATGAGCGTGGATTTTTCGAAGTTGGCCGCGCCGGAGACCGTGCTGACCAGGTTGGGAATGAGGTCGGCGCGTCGTTGATAGACGTTTTCCACCTGCGCCCATTGCGCATCAACCCCCTGCTGCAGGTTGACGAGGCTGTTGTAGGAGCCGACGGCATATAGCACGATGCCGAGGACGAACACGGCGATGACGCCAAGAACGATGAGGAGAGTTTTCATAAAACGCGAAAAGGCTAAAGGGATTTGCCCCGCGACACAAGCGAACCGGCGTTACAAGAACGGGTTTTGTTTCCAATGGGGCCATCGCGCTCGGCCCAATCAATCTTTAACCACAAAGGCTCAAAGGACACGAAGCCCAAGCTCTTTGAGTTCTTTGTGTCTTTGTGGTGAATCTATTTGAGCGCGTCGGGCCTGCTCCGCTAAAGCTACGAAGGCCGGGGACGCCGCGCTCCACCTCGGGCTGTCCGTTCTTTCAATGTCCCTGACGCGCTTGTCTTTTCCCTGTCATTTCGAGCGAGGAATCTCAACTTGCAACCCAGCGGCGTGTTGTCAAAATCCGACAGGCTGCCCAAGGATTGCTCCAGTGAAGCAGAAGCCTGACTAGCCGCCCAACCTAGCGTCGGAGTTTCCACATGTCCAATATTCATGTCTCCTTCGATGGGCGCATCATGACGATTTCGTCAGACGGAATTTGTTCAGCCGATGACATGGTTCAGAGCATCAACGAATATTACCCATCCTCCGGTGATCGGTTTATCTTGTGGGATCTGATGCGAGCCGATCTTAGTTCCTTAACCGAGGAGGGTTTTGGGCGCATCGCATTGGCTGCCCGGAAAACCCTTCCTCCGAGAGAAGGGCGAAAGACGGCTATTGCGGTTGCGAATCGTTCGGGTTACCTAATAATGTCCAAATATATCAATGAGGCCGTATCCGCGCGGCTGCCTGCCGAATATTCTGTCTTTACCAACTTCGACGCCGCTAAACAGTGGCTTGAGAAGCGGTGAACACTGGGAAAGATTGCTCAGAATGACAAACTGAGCGAAGGCACAGGTCAATCGGTGGATTCAGGGATGAAAATCTCCTCGACCGGCTTGCCGAAAAGTTTGCTGAGCTTGAATGCGAGGGGGAGGCTAGGGGCGTATTTGCCGGCTTCGAGGGCGATGATGGTCTGCCGCGCTACACCAATCCGGTCCGCCAGTTCAGCCTGAGACCAATCGTACCCGGCGCGCAGGACCTTGATTTGGTTTTTCATTTGTAGCGGCGGCGAAGGAAGTGTCTCGCGATGGCGAAGCAGAAAACGAACGTACCGAATGTCCATATTGCATGGGGTCTCGGAAGCATGGACATGGACTCAAGCGACCCATACATGATTGCAATCAACGCGGTCGCGCCGCCGGCAATGGCGTATGAATCGAGCAGCATCTTCCGGTTTAGCTCATCGGTCCGGAGCGTATATCGGACGAATGCGGCAAAAAAGAAAACGACGGGAATCAACCCTGACACGACGATGGTGACGATCCAGCGCTTGCTTAGGTTGTGCCCTATCAGAGATAGAATCATTGTTATGGCCGCAAGTGCCAGCACGCATATAACGGCTTCGACGAGATAACGGCGGCGGGCTTTGGTGGTTGGATTAATTCTGTTTGGCATGACGATCGGATAGTCCTGTTATGATTACAAAATGTCAAGTATAACGTACATTTAGTACGTTTAAGCGGACTATTAGTCGAAGCAGGTGGTATACTGTAGCCGGGGTCGCTGACCCCGGCTTGTCCGCCGTAGCTTTAGCGAAGGCGGAGCCCGGCCTCAGCGAGGCCGGCTACATTCGATCAGCTTGTTACCACGCGTAGCTGCGGCGGACTTTGAGCGGTTGGTAAAGCTCCGGCGCCAGTTCCAGCAGGAAGCGGCTCGGGGTCATCAGCATCGTGGGTCCGCCTTTGGTGTTCACTTTCGGAAAGCAGAGATAGAGTTCGTCGCGGGCGCGCGTGACCGCGACGTAGAAGAGCCGGCGTTCTTCCTCGAGGTCGCCGCTTTCGATCGCGCGGCGAAGCGGGAACATGCCTTCGGCGAGGCCGATGAGAAAAACGACGCCGTATTCGAGGCCTTTTGCCTGGTGGACAGTGGTGAGTTTGAGAGCGTCGGCATCGGGATCGATCCGACGGTCGCTGACCTCGGAGTTGAGCAGCATGATTTGCGCGAGCATTTCCTGCATGTCTTCGAAGCGTCCGGCGAAACCGATGAGCGACTTGAGATCGTCGAGGCGCGAGACGTAGTTGGCGTAGGCGCCTTTCAAATAATCGCCGTACCAGCCGTCGATCGCGAGTTCGACCGCATTGTGCGGCTTCAGGTTTTTCATCGTGTCGCCGACCTGCTGGAGCGAGGCGGTGAGCTTGGGCCATTCCTCGCGCGCGTCCTTCGCCACCTTGGCGGCGACTTCGGGCGAGGCGAGGGCATCGAGAAAATTCATCGACCGGGCGCGGGCGAGTTCGAGCGCGGCGGCGTGGATCTTTTGCGCGCCCTTGTCGCCGACCTTCGGCAGCAGCACGGCGAGGCGCTGCCATGCGGCGGTGTCGGCCGGATTATAGACGAAGCGCAGCAGCGCGACGAGGTCGCGGATGTGCGCCTGCTCGAAGAAGCGCACGCCGCTGGTGATGACGTAGGGAATTTGCAGGCGCGAAAGCTCGAGCTGGATGTCGAGCGCCTGGAAATGCGCGCGGTAGAGCACGGCGATGTCGCCGAGCGAGCGGCCTTCCTCGACGAGGCCCTTGACACGCTGCACGATGAACGAGGCCTGCTCGCGTCCGTCCATCGACTGCACGAAATACGGCTTTTCGTTGTTGGACCGGGTGGCGTGCAGTTCCTTGTCGAAGTGGCGGCCCTTGGGTTGCGCGGCGAGCACGCCGTTGGCGAGGGCGAGGATTTGCGGCGTCGAGCGATAGTTCAGCTCGATGCGGTGGATGACGGTGCCCGCGTGCCGGTCGGGAAACGTCATGATGTTCTCGAAATTTGCGCCGCGCCACGAGTAGATGCACTGGGCGTCGTCACCCACGGCCATGACCTGGTGGTGCGCGCCGACGAGATCGACGAGCTGCGACTGCAGCGTGTTGGTGTCCTGGTACTCATCGACGAGGACGTGGCGGAAACGATTCTGCAGGTAGGCGGCGACGTCGGGCGCG
>DASYOA010000232.1:0-5292 GCA_036008265.1 Opitutaceae bacterium | reverse complement strand
TCGGTGAATTTTTCGGGGTTGACGTAAACGACATCAACACGAGGGGCGGGGCTAGACTTGGTATCTTCAGCGCGCAAAGCATCGCATGCGATCAGGCCGAGAACGGCCAGGAGGAAGTGAAATGTTTTCATGAGGGGACCTTTCCAATACTAAGAAAGACGCACCCTGGCACAAAAAAGTTCCGGCGCGAGTCGTTCGAGGGTATGTCTTTGAAATAAAACGTGATGTCGTTTGCGTCCGGAGAAGCCGGTCGCAAGGCGCGGCAGCTCCTCCCGGCGCAAACCCTTCGGGCTAAGGCTGAAAAAGTGCGGAGCAAGGCGGAGCGCTTCATTTCAAAGACACACCCTTTCCTTTCGAGACATTTTGGCTAGGGTGTGACCGCGATGTTCGCCAACCTGCTCCAGTTGATTTCGGGCAAGCCGCCCTCAACCTACGAAAATGCTTTCGTGGAGGAAGTTACTGTCACCCGAAAGACCCCGCGCAACCGCCGGGTCGAGCAGTTGCTCATCATCGGCTGGGTGCTCATCGCCATAAAAAGCATCCTGGTCGTTTGGGCCATCCACCGCTGGCATGTGCCATTCAACCCCCTCTGGGTCATCGCGCCCACCGTGATCTTCGCCGCGCTGTGCACCGCCATCTATTTGTGGCGCGAATAAGAGGCTGATTGAGGCGGGCCAGACGCCCTCACGCCGCGCAAACCGATCGTACTCTTTTTCGTTCTCGTAATCGTTCTCGAATAATTTGGAGAACGAGTAAGAGTATGAAAACGATTAACCATGCCTCACGTCCCCGGTCTCCGCAGTCCCTACGCCCAAGTCGGTCGCCTCGTCTTTTTCGGGCGCATTCTCGACAAAATCCGCCTGCACGCCGCGGGCCAGCTGCCGGCCGAGTATGTCACCAACCTCGGTGACTCGCAGCCCGGGGTGTTCGACACGCGGTGCTGCCGCTTTCTCGGCGTAAGCCACGCCGACCTCACTACGCGCACGCTGCAAGGCGGCAGCGATGCGGAAATTCTCGCCTGGGCGCATGCCCACGGCACGCCGCGCACCGATGAGGAGTGCGAAATCTGGAACGGCTTCATGATCAAACGCGGCTGGCGCGACGCCGCCACGGCCCGGCTCCGCCAGCGCATCGCCGAATACAAGCTCGAGAGCAAACCCATCCAGACCTTCTTCGATTTCATCGACTTCGACGAAGGCCGCGACCCCGTGGCGGCGCGCGCGTGGGAACTGCGCCCGCCGCTCGTCGTGCTCATCATGGGCGTGGCCGGCAGCGGCAAAACCACCATCGGCTCAAAGCTTGCCGCTGAACTCGGCTGGAGTTTCCGCGATGCCGACGATTTTCATCCGCCCGCCAACATCGCCAAAATGTCCGCCGGCCTCCCGCTCACCGATGAGGACCGCGCGCCGTGGCTCGCCGCCATCCACGCCCACATCGATACCTGCCTCGCGCGCGGCGAAAACGCCGTCGTCACCTGCTCCGCGCTCAAGGAAAGTTACCGCCAGGCCGTGGTCTCAGACCCCGCGCGCGTGAAGCTCGTCTACCTGCACGGCGACTTCGCGCTCCTGCTCCAGCGGCTCAACCAGCGCCAGGGCCACTTCATGAAGGAAAGCATGCTCCGGTCGCAATTCGAAGCGCTCGAGCCGCCGCGCGACGCGCTCACGCTCGATGTCGCCCAGCCGCCGGAAAAACTCGTCGCGGATATCCGCACTACCCTCAGTTTGTGAACACCGAACTCGCCAAGCGCTTCGGCCTCCTCGCGAGCGTGCTCAGCGTGCTGGTGCTCGGCGCCGCCGGCGCAGCGGCGTGGTTTTATTTTCAGCTTCGCGCCAGCCTGCCACAGCTCGACGGCGCCGCGACCGTGCCTGGCCTCACCGCACCGGCGACCATCGAACGCGACGCGCTCGGCATGCCCACCGTGCGCGGCCGCACCCGCGCCGATGTCGCGCGCGCCCTCGGCTTCGTGCATGCGCAGGACCGTTTTTTCCAAATGGACCTGTTGCGCCGCCACGCCGCCGGCGAACTCGCCGAACTTTTTGGCCGGCCCGCGCTCGACCATGACAAGACCGTGCGCGTGTATGAATTTCGCCCCCACGCCCGCGCCGTGCTCACCACCCTCACGCCCGACGAACGCACGCTCCTCGCCGCCTATACCGACGGCGTCAACGCCGGTCTCCGCTCGCTCCGGGCCAAGCCTTTTGAATATGTCGTGCTCCACACCGATCCGCAGCCGTGGAAACCCGAGGACAGCGTGCTCGTGATCTATGCCATGACGCTCGACCTGCAGGATGCCGGCACCTACGAGCGCTCGCTCACCACGCTGCGCGACACCTACGGCAAAAATGCACTGGATTTTTTTGCGCCGCTCTTCACGCCCGACGATGCCGCGCTCGACGGCAGCGCCGCGCCGCTTGCGCCCGTGCCCTCGGCCAAAATCATCGACCTCCGCCAGCTCGCGCTCAACTCCCCCGCCCCAGCCGCACCACGCGATGCATTTGTTTTTGCCGGCTCCAACGCTTTCGCGTTATCCGGCGCACACACCGCCAACGGCGCCGCGCTCCTCGCGAACGACATGCATCTTCCGCTCCGCGTGCCCAACATCTGGTATCGCGCCTCGCTCGTGTGGCTTGATCCTGCCACCTCAAGCCTCTCGCCCCTCGCCTCCGGCGCGCAGCACCGGTCCTCCGTAGCCTCGGCGAAGGAGGACCGCATGACCGGCGTGACGCTTCCCGGTGCGCCCCTCATCGTCGCCGGCAGCAACGGCCGCATTGCCTGGGGTTTCACCAACGCCTACGCCGACACGAGCGACCTCGTCAGCATCGATCTCGCGATGGGCACCGAGACGCTCTACCAAACCAAGCACGGCCTCGCCAAAATCGACACCCACGAGGAAACCATTTTGGTCAAAGGCTCCGCTCCCGTCACGCTTGATGTGTCGTGGACCGAGTGGGGGCCCATCATCGGACGAGATGCCAGCCGCCGCCCGCTCGCCCTGCGCTGGACCGCGCACGAGCCCGCCGCGGCGAACTTTTCCCTCGTGCAACTTGAGACCGCGCGCACCGCGGCCGAGGCCCTCGCCATCGCGCACCGCACCGGCATTCCTACGCAAAATTTTGTCGTGGCCGATGCCGACGGCGCCATCGGCTGGACCATCGCCGGCCGGCTGCCCAAGCGCGTGGGTTTTGACGGACGCCTGCCGGTCTCGTGGACTTATGGCGACCGCTACTGGGATGACCTGCTCGCGCCCGACGATACGCCGCAGATCCTCGCGCCCGCCTCGGGCCGTCTTTGGAGCGCCAACCAACGCATGCTCGGCGGCGACGCGTTCGCAAAAATCGGCGATGGCGGCTACGAGCGGCCTTACCGCGCCGCACAGATTCGCGACGACCTCGCCTCGCTCGAGCACGCCACGCCGCGCGACCTCCTCGCCATCGAGCTCGACGACCGTGCGCTTTTTCTCGCGCGCTGGCAGAAACTGCTTCTCGCCACGCTCACGCCCGAAGCTGTCGCTGAAAAATCCTCCCGCGCCGAGCTGCTCCGCCTCACCGAACATTGGGAAGGCCGCGCGAGCACCGACTCCGTGAGCTACCGGCTCGTCCGCGCGTTTCGCCTGCAGGTCGCTCAACTCGTGTTCGCGCCCATCTTCGCACCGTGCGTCGAGGCCGATCCGGATTTCGATTACACCCGCTTCAACTATGAACCGCCGCTATGGACGCTGCTTACGCAAAAGCCGCCGCACCTGCTCAATCCCAAGTTTCTCCGCTGGGACGACCTGCTGCTGGCCGCGGCCGATGCCGTGATGGATGATCTCCATCATGAAGGCGTGCCGCCCGAACGCGCCACGTGGGGACGCTACAACCTCGCGTGCATCCAGCATCCGTTCAGCCGCTTCCTGCCCGGCCCGCTGGCGCGTTTTCTCGACCTGCCTGCGGATCCACTGCCCGGCGATGAAGATATGCCGCGGGTGCAGACGTTCCAATATGGCGCGAGCGAACGCTTCGTCGTCTCGCCCGGCCACGAGGACGAAGGCATCTTCGAAATGCCCGGCGGCCAGAGCGGACATCCCCTCTCGCCATTTTATCGCGCCGGCCACGAAGCCTGGGTTCATGGCGACCCCACGCCGTTCCTGCCGGGCAAAACCGAGCACACGCTCACACTCAATCCGTAGAGTTTCACCGCGGAGGCGCGGAAACCGCGGAGTATCCGGATAAGCCGCCATCTCCTCTCTGCGCACTCCGCGCCTCCGCGGTGCAACAAAAGCGTTGAGCCCCGCGCGTTTTCGGCGCTAGCTCGGATGCCGCCGGCATGAAGAAAAAGAAATCCAGTTGTACGGTCTATTTCGCCAGCGAGCTCTTCACGCTCAAGCATCTCATCGGCAATGCCTGGCTGGCCGAGGCGATTTACGAAAAATCCCACGGCCGCTACCGCTGCCTGCTCCCGCAGGACTTGGAAATGCGCAGCTCCACGCCCCGCAACATCCGCGACATGGACCTGCGCGCGCTTCTCGCCTGCGACCTCGCGCTCTTTTGCTTCGACGGCACCGAGCTCGATGCCGGCACCGTCGTGGAGTTCATGTTCGCCAAGTTCGCCGACATCCCCGCCGTGATCCTGCGCACCGACCTCCGCGCCGCGGGCGACGGCTCCGACCCATGGAACCTCATGGCGAGTTATTATCCACGCACCGCCAACGTCGTGATCGACAGCCTTGCCACCTACAAGACCACCTCCGTGCGCCGCCGCCGGCTCGACGAAGTGGTGCGCCTCGCCGGCCAGCACAGCTCGGCCGCCGCGCAACTCGCCTGCGAGCAAATCGCCGGCGCCTGCGTGCGCGCGCTCGACCGCGTGCGCGAAATCAAGCCCATCATGCCGGGCTACCTCCGCGAGGAAGTGTACAACTGGCTCGCGCTCATGCCCGGCCTGCGCGGCAAACAACGGGCGCTCCGCCGGGAATTCGAAAAAGTCCTCGAACGCAAAGTGGACAAGGATTTGTTGTGATTGCCGGCGCAGTTTTGTCTGCTTGCCCTTGTGGGCACCCATATCACTAACCGAACATGATACATAGTTCGACCAACAGTTCGAAGCGAACCGCTTCTGTAGCCAGGAATCTGACTTCGCTTATCATATACTGGGTCACCCTTATTGGTCTTCAAGCGACTGTGTTGAACTCAATAGTGCACGGGCCGGTGAAGGATACCAATCGCTTAATGGCCTTTTTAGTCATTTTTGGTCTGATAGCTTTTATTCGCAGATTACGCTTTCGTATGCCTCTAGTTGGAACCGTGATGTTACCAG
>DASYOA010000231.1:0-1626 GCA_036008265.1 Opitutaceae bacterium | reverse complement strand
CCGTTGCGGCGTGCCGAGCGCGAACGTGAGTGGGGTCCGGGCCGGCGTGCCATCGCGGTGCAGTACGGTGCGCGTTTCAAGACGTCGATTGTTTTCTGCTAATTCTTCCGGAGTAAGGATCGAGAGAGGATTTCCGGTAATCGGGCAGCGGAGGATTCCAAGGCACCGGGCGATTGTCGCTGACTCCATTGGATGAAAAGTTATTCCCGGGGGTCGCAAAGTCGAGTTGCAACTCGATGATCGCGCCCTGCCTAATATCTGTCGGGCAGCGTCACAATCCTAGGCTTGACCAAAAACGGCAGGAACTCGGTCGTCATCGCTTGCTCGACGGTGATTTTACCTTTGGCGAGGATGCCAAGGTCTTCGAGTTGCTGGATTTGTTGGGCGAAGCGCGCAGGGTCGAGGCGGCCGATTTGTTGCGGCCCGTTGCCGGGATCGCGGCCGGTGACGAGTTTTTCATCGATGATCATTTTGCGCGAGAAGGTCATGAAGTCGTCGGTGTTGGCGGGGTTGGCCTGTTTCAGCGCCTCGTGGGCCGGCGTGGGGTCGCCTTCGAGATAGTCGCGCCAGCCGCGGATGTAAGCGCGCATGAAGGCGCGCAGCTCGGCGGGATGCTCACGTGCGAATTTGCGGTTGGTGATGAGTACGGCATAGGCGCGGAAGCCGGCGTCCCACGTCGAAAGGAAGCGCGGCATCTGGCCGCCGGCATGCACGATGTGATAGGGCTCAGCGATGTAGTAGCCCTGCTGGATGGCCTCCTTGTTGCCGAGAAAGGCCGCGACCGAAAAGTTCTGCGGAACGATGTTGAAATCCACGCCGTATTTCCTTTTCAGGAACGCGAGAAAGGCCCACTCGGGCCGCGCGATGATGGTCTTGCCCTGCGAATCCTCGAAGCGGTGCACGGAGCTCGCGGGGTGCACGAGCAGCCCGGAGGGATCGTCCTGGAACACGGCGCCGATTTGGATGACGGGTATGCCTTCGGCAATTTGCAGCAGGGTGTTGGTGCTGTCGGCCTGCCCGATGTCCGCCTGGCCGGTGGCGATTCTCGGCATGACAAACGCGTTGGGACCACCGGGGACGATGGTGACGTCAAGGCCTTCCTGGCGGAAAAAGCCCTTTGCTTGCGCTTGATAAAATCCGCCGTGTTCGGGCTCGGCCACCCAGTCGAGCTGCACGGTGAGCGGGAAGAGTTTGGCTGGTTCGGCGCGGGCGACGGTGGAGATTACGACCAATGACAGGATGGCAAAAATATGGGAGACTTTCATGATTTTATTTACCGCAGATTGCGCGGATGAACGCGGATGTTTTTTATGTCATTCCGAGCCGTGCGAGGAATCTCGATTAGTCATTAAGAAGACGTGAGATTCCTCGCACGGCTCGGAATGACAATTCATCTTATCCGCGGTGGTTGTCATTTCATTTGTCGGTGCGTTCGAATGAATCGTGCCACTTGTGCAGCGTGAGCCAGCTCAGCCCGAGCACGAATGAGACAAAGATGAAACCCAGCATGCAGGTGACCGCGGCGGTGGCGAAGAGTGCGGGGTATTTTGCCTGGCTGCTGTAAATAATGGCTTGGAAACCGAGTCCGCCGCCGTTGCCGGCCGAACTGCCGGCGGTGTAATCGCC
>DASYOA010000230.1:0-8862 GCA_036008265.1 Opitutaceae bacterium | reverse complement strand
CCGGACAATGCCCGGGCGCACAACAATCTCGGGCTGGTCTTGACCCACATACCCGGACGCGAGGCGGACGCGGTCACCGAGTGTGAAGCGGCGGTAAGGCTCGAACCGGATTCTGCCGGCTATCACACCGAGCTGGGATCGGCGCTCGCCAACATCCCCGGCCGGCAGCCTGAGGCCATCGCCGAATATAAGGAGGCGCTGCGCATCAAACCTGATTCTGTCGAAGCGCACAACAATCTGGCGATGTCCCTGGAAGCCATGGGAAATACTTCGGCCGCCACGGCCGAATATCAGGCGGCGTTGAAAATCAGTCCCGCGTCCGCCTGGACGCATAACAACTTGGGCATTCTTCTTGCCAGCATCCCGGGTCGATTGCCCGACGCGATTTTGGAATATCAAGCGGCGCTAAAAATAGATCCAGCCATGTTCGTCACGCGCTTCAACCTGGCCAAAAGCCTGGCCCAGCAGGGTCGTTATGCCGCCGCACGGGAGCAATTTGATGAAGCGCTGAAATTGAAGCCCGACTACGCGGATGGGCACGTCGGGCTGGGTGTCATGTTGGCCAAGCTGGGGCAATTGGATGACGCCATCGCCCAATTCGAAACCGCGTTGCAACTCGAACCGGGCAATCCCTCCGCGCAAAAAGATTTGGCCCTCGCCCAATCCATGCGGCAAAAAAGCCATCAGTAGTTTTCCCCTGTATTCTTGTATCTCGGTAAAGGTGGCCGCAAAGGAGCACAAAGAAAGCATATGCTTTCTAAGGCTTTTCCTTTGTCATCTTTGAATCGCTCAACAAGACCGTCGCGGAGCTGACAGTCTCGACGTTGGTCGCCTTTCTTGAAGTGGTCGGCTCTCGGAGCGAACAGGGTGGCACTCGGAGGAATTAATAAGTGCCTATAAGCGTACATTAGTGGTTAAGAAAGTCCGTCTCTAGCAGGCTGTTTAAACCACCTGTGGTGTCGTCGTTGTGATCAGGACGCGCGGTTCACGCGCCGGGTATATGAGCGTTGGCGCGCGGGCTTGGGCATTGAGGCAAGGGCAGGTTCTGCCGGGACAGGAGGCACCATTTGGGCAAGATGATGGGTGAGCCCAAGCACCCAGAGAACCTTCATCAGATTGCGGAGCGTAATATTGCCGTTGCCCGTCTCAAAATTCTGGTAGGCCGCGCGGGATAAATGCGCCCGGCGGGCCATTTCCACCTGCGACCAGTTTCGCTTGAGGCGGTGTTGCCGCAGCCGCTCGCGAAGGACGCGCACGGCGTCAGGACCGCTTTGGACGTGCTCATGGTTGGCCAACGCATCGCTAGTCATTGCATTTTATAATAGGCGTAATTTTACTAAATCAACAATAAAGCCTGTTTAATTAGGTGTATTGTATTAGCTCTTTTCTCTGCAGTACTGCAAAATGGATTCATAAATTCGAGGTAGGGGCGGCTGTCCCCAGCCGCACATTGGTTTCTGCCGTCGCTGGACCTACGGCGTACAAGTCGGCCCGTTGAGCCTACTTCGCTAAAGCTTCGGAGGCCATGGGGCAACAGGCCCTACCTGTATCTGCCGGAAAATGCATGTACGCTATCCACGGCTTTCAGCCTGAGCTTGCTAAAAATGGCTTCCAGCCACCGAAGGACGTGATGTTGCGCGCGCCTTCGACGGCGTGGGCTTCGCAAAGAAAGCCTTGCACGGATGTGCCATCTTCAAGCGCGAGCGTGCCGATGCCGAGTGGCGCGGGAATGGCGGCGACGAAGCGTCCGTAGGCGTCCGCGGGCAGTTCCCACACCTCGACTTCGATGGAGGCGCCGCCACTTTTCACGCGCACGAGGCCGGGCTTCGGCGGGGTGGTGCCGGGCAGCGCGTAGAGCTGGTAATGCGGCGCGGTGCGCGTGGCGCGCACCCGTTTTGCGCCGAGCTGCACAAGCTGCGGATTCAATGGCAACCCGCTCAGATGGGCGCCGCAGACGGCCAGCAACACGCCGGCGGACGGCGTGTTGAGTTGAGAGTTGAACGTTGAAAGTTGAGAGACCGGAGTTGGATGTTGGGCGTTGAACGTTGGATGTTGAATGTTCGTCGCACCCGCGGCGGCAGCAGCAAGCCGGAGCAAGTAGTGATCCTGCCCCGCGGGTGCGACGAGCGTAACGCCCCACGGCAGGCCGTTGGGCAAAAATCCGGCCGGAACCGCCACCGCGCAGAGATCCAGCAGGTTCACGTAGTTGGTGTAATAGCCGAGGTTGCTGTTGAGTTTTATCGGGTCGGTTTCGATTTCGGCCACGGTGTAGATCGTCCCCGCGGTCGGCGTGAGTAGCACGTCGATTTCTTTCCATACCGGTTCGGTTTTTTTCCGCAATTCTTCCAGTTTGTAGAAACCCTCAAACGCGGCGACCGCGGTGAGCGATTTTCCGCCTTCGATGATCTTCCGCGTCACTGGATGGAGGGCCCCAGAATTTTTTTCGATGAAACTGCGGATGGCCGCATAGCGTTCGGCGACCCACGGGCCTTCGTAGAGCAGGCGGGCGGTTTCGACGAAAGGCGCAAAGTCGATTTCGACGATGCGCGCCCCGAGTTGCCGCCAGTGCTCGACCGCGTTGGAAAAAAGTTTCGCGGCATCGGCATTGCCGAAGAAGTTGAGCTGCGACGCGCGGGGGATTCCCACGCGCAACGGGGAGCTCGCTGCGCGAATTTGAGATTTCAAATTTGAGATTTGAGATTCCGCCGATGCCGCCGCCTGCAACACCGCGGCAGCATCGGCGGCGGTGCGCGCGAACACCGAAACACAATCGAGGCTCCGGCAGGCGGGGACCACGCCGCGCGTGCTCAGCAGTCCGCGCGTGGGTTTGAGGCCGACGAGATTATTGAACGCCGCGGGCACGCGGCCCGAGCCGGCGGTGTCGGTGCCGAGTGAAAAACTGCACAAGTCCGCCGCAACTGCCACTGCCGAGCCACTGCTCGATCCGCCCGGAATATAGGCTGGGTTGAACGGATTGCGCGGTGTGCCATAGGGCGAGCGCGTGCCGACCAGCCCCGTCGCGAATTGATCGAGGTTGGTTTTGCCGATGGGAATCGCGCCGGCGTCGAGCAGCCGCTGCACGACCGGCGCGGATTCGGCCGGAGTGTAGGCAAACTCCCGGCAGGCTGCGGTCGTGGGCACGCCCGCGAGATCGATGTTATCCTTGATCGCGAAAGGCACGCCGTAGAGCGGCTGTGTTGCCGGGCCGCGCGCCTCGACGCGCCGCGCATGCGCCTTCAGTTCGTCGAGCGACAAGCGATGAATCCACAGCGCCGGATCGCCGTGCGCCTCGCAACGCCGCCAGATCTCCTCGACCAGCGCGGTCGGGGTAAGATCGCCGCGGGCGTAAGCCTCGCGGAACGAAACGAGATCGAAAGGAAAGGACATATAAGGTGTCTCGCGAAGGATTCGAAGGGAGCGAAGGTATGGATGGGTTTTGTTTTAAAAGGAAAGAAGATGAAAATAGCCCTTCGGATACCTCGCTTCCTTCGCGAGAAAATAATTATGGATCACGTCTCGAGTACGACGAGGGTTTCTCCCGCGTTGACCGGCCGGCCTTCGGCGCAGCGCACTTCGCGGACGCGGCCGGCGCGCGAGGCGACGATGGTGATTTCCATTTTCATCGATTCGATGATGAGCAGCGCGTCGCCGGCCTTCACGGTCGCCCCGGGCTCGACATGGATTTTCCACACATTGCCGGGGATGTGCGCGGGCACGGCGATGCAGCCGGGCGGCAGGGCATCGGCTTTATCCGGCGCGGCCGTGGTCGGGGTCTCGGCGGAGAAGTTGAGTTGCCCCGACACTTCCCAGCGATGGCGCTCGGCCTCGAAGGCGGCCTGCTGGTTCGTCTTGAACGCGGTAATCGTATCGCGATTTTTCTCGAGGAACGCGTTGTAGTCGCGCAGGCGGAACGTCTCGTGCTCGATCTCAAGCTTCACCTTGCCTTGGACGAAATCGTCGCGGAAGCGCGTCAGTTCGGCGTTGCTCACCGGATAAAAGCGAATCTGGTCGAAGAATCGCAGCAGCCACGGCTTGTCCTCGGTGAAGTCGGTCGTCTGCCGGTAGCGGTTCCACATCTGGCAGGTGCGGCCGATGAACTGGTAGCCGCCGGGTCCTTCCATGCCGTAGATGCAGAGGTAGGCGCCGCCGATGCCGACGGCGTTCTCCGGCGTCCATGTGCGCGCGGGATTATATTTGGTGGTGACGAGCCGGTGGCGCGGATCGACGGGCGTGGCCACGGGCGCGCCGAGGTAAACGTCGCCGAGGCCGAGCACGAGGTAGCTCGCGTTGAACGCGATCTCCTTCACCTGCTCGATCGAGTCGAGCCCGTTGATGCGGCGGATAAACTCGATGTTGCTCGGGCACCAGGGCGCGTCCTTGCGCACGATCTGCATGTATTTGCGGATGGCGAGCAGGGTGGATTCGTCCTCCCACGAAAGCGGCAGGTGGACGACACGGGTCGGCACTTCCATGTCGTCGGTGGCGGGCAGGAGCGACTCAGCCTCGAGGAGGGTTTCCATCAGGCGCTCGAGCGGCAGCACGCGGTTGTCGAAGTGAACCTGGAGCGAACGGATGCCGGGCGTGAGGTCGAGCAGGCCGGGCATGGGGTGCTGCTGGAGCCATTGGTGCAGGGCGTGGACGCGGAAGCGCAGGTTCAGGTCGAGCGCGAGCGGGCCGTATTCGATTAGTAAATACCGATCGCCGGATCGGCGGTAGACGACTGCTGGCGCAGTCGTCATTTCAGATTTCGGTGCATACCGCGTCGGCAGGGTGTGGAGGATGGCCGGCTCGGTGAGCTGAGAGTCCGATGACCGACGTTGGATGTTGAATGTTGAATGTTGAACGTTGAATGTTCGGCGCCGGGGCTTCGCCGGCGCCGCCAGCGTCTCGACGGCGGCATCCTGCGCGAACTCGGCCGCCTGCGCGGCGGCGGCGGTGAGGCGCTGGAAGCGCACCTTGTCGCCCGGCTTGAGCTGGCCGATTTTCCACAGCTCGCTTTGCACGATGGTCGCGGGGCAGACGAAACCGCCGAGGCTTGGGCCGTCGGGGCCGAGGATGATCGGCATGTCGCCGGTGAAATCGATCGTGCCGATGGCGTAGGCGTTGTCGTGGATGTTCGACGGATGCAGGCCGGCCTCGCCGCCGTCCTGACGTGCCCAGCGCGGCTTCGGGCCGATCAGGCGCACCCCCGTGCGCGCCGAGTTGTAATGCACCTCGTAGGTCGCGGAGAAAAGATCGGCGATGTCCTCGTCGGTGAAAAAATCCGGCGCGCCGTGCGGGCCGTAGAGGACACCAAGCTGCCATTCGCGAGCGATCGCAGGGATGAGGGCAGCGGGCAGCTTGGTGATCTCAGATCTCAGATTTGAGATTTCAGATTCAGCCGCAGGCAGCGGCGTGACCGGCAGCTTGGCAATTTGAGATGCCGCGCGCGGCGTGCCGCCGCGCACGCGCAGCACGTCGCCTACGCGGAGGGCGCGTCCCGCATGCCCACCGAAGAGGCCGAGGGTGAAAGTCGATTTGCTGCCGAGGTAATCCGGTACGTCAAAGCCGTGCTGGATTGCGAGGTAGGCGCGCAGGCCCGCGCCATCGGCTGTGCCGATGCGCAAGGTCTGGCCTTTTTTCACGCGCACCGCCCGCCAGGGAGCGACGGTTCTGCCGTTGAGCGTTGCGGGCAGATTCGCGCCGGTCAGCGCGATGACCGCGGCGGTGTTGAAACGCAGGCTCGGGCCGCTGACCGCGATTTCCAATCCGGCGGCGGAAGCAGGATTGCCAACGAGCCGGTTGGCGAGGCGGAATGACAAGTGATCCATCGGCCCCGAAGGCGGCACGCCGACATCCCAGTAACCGACGCGGCCGGGATAATCCTGTACCGTCGTCTGCGTTCCGCCCTCGAGCACGTCGATGGTCGCGGCGTCGTAGGGCAGGGTTGCGAGCGAGCGCGTGGTGATTTTACCGGCTTGGAAAATTGGCGAAGCCACGATCTGTCGCAGGTAATCGAGATTCGTTTCGAGCCCGTGCACCCGCGTCCCGTCCAGCGCCGCGGACATCCGCGCCAGCGCCTCGGTGCGATCCGCGCCGCGCACAATGATCTTGGCCAGCAACGGATCATAAAACGGCGAGACTTCGGTTCCGCGCTCAACCCATGTCTCGATGCGGGCTTCCGGCGGAAAATGCACGTCGGTGAGAATGCCGGTCGCAGGCTGGAAATTTTTGCCCGGGTCCTCCGAATACAGCCGCACCTGGATCGACGCGCCGCGTGGCTGCGGCCGGAAATTCTCCAGCGAACCCAGTTCGCCCGCGGCCTGCTTCACCATCCACTCGACGAGATCGATGCCGGTGACTTCCTCGGTCACGCCATGCTCGACCTGGAGCCGCGTGTTGACCTCGAGGAAATAAAATTCGCTGGTCTGCGCATCGAAGACGAACTCGACCGTGCCGGCGTTCTGGTAGCCGGCCGCCGCGCCGAGGCGCGCGGCGCAGTCCCACAAACGCTGGCGTTGTGTCTCGGTCAGGCCGGGTGCGGGAGTTTCCTCGATGACTTTCTGGTTGCGGCGCTGCGCGGAGCAATCGCGTTCGCCGAGCGCGACGACGTGGCCGAGCCCGTCGCCGAAAATCTGCACCTCGATGTGCCGCGCCTGCTCGACGTATTTTTCGAGATAGATGCCGCCTTGCTTGAAATTGTTGCGCGCGAGCCGGTCCACCGAGGCGAAGGCGTCGGGCAACTCGGCGGCCGAGCGGATGAGCTGCATGCCGATGCCGCCGCCGCCGGCCGTGCTCTTGAGCATGACGGGAAAACCGATGCGCGTGGCTTCGCTCAGCGCGTGGTTGGCGTTGTCCAGCAGCTTGCTGCCGGGCAGCAGCGGCACGCCGTTGGCCTCGGCCAGCGCGCGGGCGGCGTGCTTGAAACCGAATGCGCGCATCTGCGCCGCGGTCGGCCCGATGAAAATAAATCCCGCGGCCGTGCACGCCTCGGCGAAGGCGGGATTTTCGCTCAGGAAGCCGTAGCCGGGATGGATCGCCTGCGCGCCGGAGCTTTTCGCGGCGGCGAGGATCTTTTCGATGTCCAAATAACTTTGCGCGGCCGGCGGCGGACCGATGGCCACGGCTTCGTCGCACGCGGCGACATGCATGGAATGCGCGTCAGCCTCCGAATAAACGGCGACCGAACCGATGCCCATGCGGCGCAACGTGCGCGCGATGCGGCAGGCGATGGCGCCGCGGTTGGCGATGAGAACTTTGGAAAACATGGGTCTCGCGAAGGATATAAGTCAGATGGGTGTCTCGCGAAGGATCCGAAGGGAGCGAAGGTTCGGAGATGGTGGCTCAGCGTTGGGCATTGGATGAACGTTGGTTCGACGTGTAATGGTTAAAATCCCCTTCGTATACTTCGCTTACTTTGCGAGAAATAATTTAGAAAAACGATTTACCTTCGGCGCCATTGACGATGCGGGTGATGCCGTCCTTGAGGTGGGCTTGATTGAAGTTGATCAGGAATCCGAGCTGGAGCGGCAGCAATCGAAGATAGTTGTAGGCGATTTTTTTGAAGAGATCGATGACCTCAGAAACTGACTTCAATTCGACAAGGACCAAACCGTCCACGATGAGGTCGGCACGAAAGCCAATTTCTTCGAGCAGTTCGCCGTCATAAAAGACGGGGATAGGCTTTTGGCGTTCTACTTGGTGACCTAGCTTGCGCAGCTCCTTCGCCATTGCTGCTTCATAAACGGTTTCCAGCAAACCAGGCCCGAGCTTGGTATGAACCTTAAATGCTGCATCTAACACTACTTTGCCTGTAATTTCTTGTTTCATTTTGCTTCGTTTCCTTTGAATCCTTTGCGAGACACATCCCATAATAGCACTTTAATTGGCGCGGGATCGTACGCATCGTGGTGATTGTTCAGTTACGGGCAGGTATGAATCTCGAATGTGGCATCAAGCACCGCTTGCCTGACGACCTCCAGGCTCATCGTCCTTCGCTCCCTTCGGATCCTTCGCGAGACCAAATAAGAATTTCGATTGGCGTCGGATTATACGCATTGCACGGATTATTCAGTTGCGGGCAGTTCGAGATGAGGCCGATGACGTCGCGTTCGGCGCGCAACTCGACGTATTTTCCGCCGGCCGAGACGCCGTCTTCAAAGGTGAGCCGGCCGTCGGGCGTGACCGGCACGTTCATGAAAAAATTGATATTGCAGGTGATATCGCGTTTGCCGAGCCCGCAGCCGCATTCCTGCGCGCCGCGGATGAAGCTGTCGCGGCAGGCGTGCATGTATTCCTTGTCGAGGGCGTAGCGCATGGTGTTGCTTTCGCGCGAGCAGGCGCCGCCGAGCGTGTCGTGGCGCCCGCAGGTGTCGGCCACGATGGTGAGCAGTATGTCGCCGCTGGTGGACATGAGCCGCGTGCCGGTCGAAAGATAGAGCGCGCCCTGGTGGCGGATGGTGTCGCTCGCGCTGTAGCGGCTGGCGGGATCGTGCGCGTCGTAGAAGAGCGTGTCGGCGGCCTGGTTGCCCTCGAGGTCGACGATGCGGAGAACCTGGCCCTGCTTGATTTCGTGCGACCAGTGGTCGCCGGCTTCGATTACCTTGCGGTAAACGGCCTCAGAAGGGTTGAGTGTGCTGGGGGTTAAAAGTTCACGGTTCACGGTTGGGCGTTGAAAGTAGTGAGTAGCGGGTAGCGAGTAGGCAGAATTAATAGCTGAAGTTGAATGTTGAACGTTCGATGTTGAGCGTTGGATGTTCGCGGGTAGCCGCCGCGGCTACCCGCGCATCGCATGATACGCCTCCGTGTTGATATACGCCCGTTCGTTTTCGGGCCGGGAGCACACGCAGGGATCATTGCCGGCGGGTGGTGGTGTGCGGAACA
>DASYOA010000229.1:0-3470 GCA_036008265.1 Opitutaceae bacterium | reverse complement strand
GCCTTCGCTAAGGCTACGGCGGGACAAGAGCCCGACCTGCGAGCGGACAAAACTCAGGCCGCAACCGAAGTGCGGCCATGTTTTATCTCGGAAACGAATCCTGTCCAAATCCGACACCAGTTCGTCCGGCCTTTCACGGGCGGATATCCCTGATGATGCCGGGCAAAGTAACTTGTCGTGGATTCGAGGTCAAAGCCAGGATCTTGCACGCTGACCAAGATCGGGGCCAAGGCTGAGGCGAGGGATTTTGCCTCTTTCAATTTTCCACGCTTTGAGAGGATTGAAATTTCCTGAAAGCCTTGCGCGAGCAAGGCCGCCATCGTATCTTTTTTGTCTGGGGTAAGGGCGTCGAGGAGCATGGGAAGGAGAGGATATGTACTAATATGGACGCATGGCCACACGAGATATTCCCCTCATGACGCAGAAAAATACCCTAGCCGTTATCTCGTCAGATACAGTTTCGTAACACACTTGTTACGTATGTAATAATCATAATGCAGGCGCGCTATAGTTAAGCGCGCCTGCAATACGAAGATGGAAAACTTTCAATGATATACCCTAGGCCGCTGGTTAGGCCAAAAGGTACTGCCACTGGTTTTCCCGCGCGGCGCGGGCGGCCTTGAGCGCGCCCAAGGCGACGTAGCGTTTGTAATCCTGGCCGGCCATGCGGACCTTGGGCGATTCGAAGCTGTCGTCGGCCAGTTTTTTCTGGAGGACAGTATCGATGCCTTTGATCTGCGAGCCGCCGCCGGTGACAATGATATTCTGCAGCAGGGTGACGATGCCGTCGGACGAGGCCCGCCCAATCAACGTGGTGAGCGCAGGATAAATTTTATCGATGAGCTCGTTGCAGGCCCGGCCGATGACTTCGCCGAGCTCCAGGGTGTGCGATTTTCCGCCCATGATGACCTTGACATCGATGGGTTTGCGGATGGTGCCGACGTACGCGTGGTTCTCCTTGATCTCGCGGATGCGCAGATGCGTGAGGCCGTTGTTGGGATAAACCCGGTCGATATCCTGCCGCATGAGGTCGTCGATGGCGTCACCGGCAAAACCGATACTGATCTGGTCGTCAGGCGTCGGGAAGTAGCCTTGCACGAGACAGAGGTCGCTGGTGCCACCGCCGATGTCGATGAAGAGGGAGTTTGTCACCGGATCGACGTAGCCGGGCTGGCCCAGGCGCGCGTCATCGCGGTAGCCGAGCGCGGCCAGGAAAGGCTCGGGGATCAAGAGGATGCGGTCAAAAATCCCGGTGGCACACTGACGGATGTCTTCCCGGGCCTGTTCATCGGCATTGGCGGGGATGCCGACGACGGCGCGAATCTCGGCGTTGCCGTTCGGGTCGGCCAGTGAGCGGATGTGCTGGAGGAAATCTCGCGCGGCATCGCGATGCTTGATGACGCCGCGATCGAGCGGCGCCACGAGGTTTACGTGCAGGACGTTGCGGAGGGCATCGTCGCCGTAAAGAATGCTGGCATTGCCGGCGATGATGCCGTCCACGATGCCGTCACGCACATAACCCACCACGGAGGAAACGATTTTGCTGACCGCGATGTCGCTGGATCCGGGCAGGCCGGTGAGAATGCACGATTTGTTGGTGCCGAGATCAAAGCCGACCAGGATGCTTTTGCGATCCGTGCGGCGGGTGGGGGTGGCCGTCGCGGTGGCGGCGGAACCCGGGGGGGAGGTGACTTTTTCTGTTTTTTCAACAGACTTTTCCAAGGCGGCAGTGCTCATTTTTTATAATGGGTTGAGGGTTGGACCGATGTTGGCTGGAGAATAAATATCAGGCGGCATGGCCGCGGGTCGTGCGCTCTTGCACCAGCATGCCTTCGATCAGGTCGGCAATGCCGAGCGGCTGGTCGCTGGTTTCAGGACGTTGGGCGCTGCGAGCCGACGGGGCGTGGGCGCGAGCTGGGTCAGGTGCGGTGGCGGAAAGATGTTCGGTCAGGAGCGGTCCGAGAACCTCGGCCAGCATGAGCGCGTCGATCACACGCTTTTGCTCGGCCAAAAATATTTCCTGCAACGCATCCTCGCTGAAATCTGCGGAAACCTGGTTGTGCAGAACAGCTTCAAGGCGATTGGCCTGGGCCACTTGCCCGCGCGTGCGGCAAAGACAGATTTGCCGGCAGAGTCGGGCGATGCCTTCATCACGCGGCCCGGTTTTTTCCGGTAACTGAACGGTCGATTCGGTCAAGTGCGCTGCGCTAGACCCGCGAATGACACCTCGGTTCGAAAAAATCTTCAGGGATTTTTTAGTGAACCGGTGGGGGTTGGTGCAGCTTGACGTAGTAGTAAAACGCGGCGACGCAGAGGGCCAAAAGCACGAGTCCGGCCACAAAGATCCCAATGCAGCCCCATTTTGCCGTGGCGGGGTTTGCGCGGGATTCGGCCTCAAAGGATTTAATCACCTCACTCGCCTCGCCGCCATCGGCCGGAGGCGTGGCCGGCTGGAGGTAAGCCGCGGGCACGGGCGGCGGGCTTGGCTTCGCCGGTTGGGCCTGGCCTGAAGCAGCGGCGATTTCCCGGTCGAGAAAGGTCAGCTGTTCCTGCACGAGGGCGCGCTGGCGGCGGAGCTCCTGCAAACGGTCGTCGGGCGATGGCATAAAAAAACGCAGCCCGGTTTAGGCTGCGTTGGAAAGGCAAAAATTTTCGTCGATTAGACGATATTTACTTTGCGGTGCGGTTTGTCGAATTGCACGGTGCCGTCTTTCAACGCAAAAAGCGTGAAATCGCGGCCGATGCCGACGCCGGCGCCGGGATGGTGCTTGGTGCCGCGCTGGCGGACGAGAATGTTGCCGGCGATGACGGCCTGGCCGCCGAATTTCTTGATGCCGAGCCGCTTTGACTGGCTTTCGCGGCCGTTGGAGGTGGTGGACTGACCTTTCTTGTGCGCCATGACGGTTCCTTAGGCTTGAATTGATGCGATCTTGATGACGGAGAGTTCCTGGCGGTGGCCGCGCTTGCGTTCGTAGCCCTTGCGCTTGTTTTTCTTGAAGACGATGACCTTGTCGCCGCGTTTGTTTTCCAAAACCGTGGCCGTCACGCGTGCGCCGGTCAGAAGGGGCGTGCCGACGCGAAAATCCGCGCCTTCGCCGGTGGAGAGCACGTTGGTGATCTCGATGGTCGAGCCGGCTTCAGTCTTCGGATAGCGATTGACGGTGAGAATGTCGCCCTCGGTAACAGCGAACTGTTGGCCCTGGGTCTTGATGGTGGCTTTCATAAAAAGAAAGGTGAGATAAAAAGTTTTCCACGCTGTGGCGCAAGGTTTTAATTGAATGCTGAAAACTTCTCCCTAACCCGATGCTGAGGGTTCAGCAGGTCTGGTATGAGTTGTAGGAGCCTGCTTGCAGGCGACCTTTGCCGTTTACCGGGGTACAACAGATCTAGCAAGAAATGTCGCCTGCAGCAGGCTCCTACAGTGGCATAAATGAGATTCTTCAAAACGGGCCATGCAATTTGAAGACAGA
>DASYOA010000228.1:0-9424 GCA_036008265.1 Opitutaceae bacterium | reverse complement strand
CCGTGGATTTGCGCCCAGCCGGTCATGCCGGGTTTCACCAGGTGGCGCGGGAGATAATGGGGAATGGAATGCGAGAGTTGCTCGACGTGGTAGGGCCGCTCGGGCCGCGGGCCGACGAGGCTCATGTCGCCGCAAAGGACGTTCCAAAACTGCGGCAGTTCGTCGAGATTCCATCGGCGCATCCATGCGCCGAGGCGCAGTAGGCGCGGATCGTCCCGCCCGGTACTCTGGTGTGCGGAGTCGGTCGCCGCGGCATCGGGCGTCATGCTGCGGAGCTTATAAAGGATGAACGGGTGGTGTCCGTCGCCGATGCGGGTCTGGCGGAAGAGCACGGGCCCGCCGGGCGACTCGCGTTTGATCAGCGCGGCGAGCACGAGCATGGGCAGGGCAAAAACAACGAGGCCGATGAGCGCGCCGACGAGGTCGGCCAGGCGCTTGAGCGCGCGGTTGAATAATTTCGTGATCGGAAGCTCGTCCACGCCGAGCACGGGCAGCCGGCCGATGGTTTGCAGGCGCAGGCCGCTGAGAAAAATCGGAAACGCGGTCGGCATGACTTTCCATTCCACATAGGCGCGTTCACAACGCTCGACGATGCGCTGCATGTCTTCGCGGGGCAGGTCGAGCCGCGTGGCGATGAGGAGATCGACGGCTCCGCCGGAAAAAATATCGTCGAGCGCGGCCGCGGGACCGAGGCAGGGAATGTTTTCCGCGGCTGGCGATGGGTCGCCGGGAAGCGTGACGATGCCGGCGAACGCGAGCGGGTGCGAGGGATGGCGCCTGAGCTCACCGACGAGCTCACGGGTGCCCTCGTTCCAACCGAGCAGCGCGGTCCGGCGTTGCAGGCGGGCGCGGAGGGTCGGACGGGTCAAAACAAAATGGGCCAGTGCGCGCCAGAGGGCGAGCAGGAGGATGACGCAGACGCACGCGATGACGACAAAGAGGCGCGAGATGGGCGGGTTGAATTCCATCACGAGCGATACGCCACGGTAGGCGGCGAGCCAGAACGTGGCGCCTTTGAAAATTGCGCCGAGGTTCTGGTAACGGCGCAGGAGCAGGCGGCTGTCGTAGAGGCCGAGTTGCGCAAAGGAGCCGATGAGCAGGGCGACGCCGAGCAGGAGCAGCGGCAGGTAGCGCGCGAACGTGGCGTCGGGCACGGCCAGGCCGAGGCGGCCAAGCGGCGACGCGTAGCGCAGCGCATAGCCGAGCGAGAGGCCGGCGAAGGTGACGAGGGTGTCACCGGCGAGGAGGGCGAGGGGCACGAACGTCTCGCGGAAGCTATTGGAGGCTGCGCGTGGCACGAGTTAGAGCGGTTTAGAAAATACTGTAGTACTTTAGTCGCAAAGAAAGCATATGTTTTCAAAGGTCTTCCTTTGTGACCGTTTGTGGCCACCTCATCCCATTGCCTGTTCTTCCGAGCCACGAAGAATTCCTGGCAGATGTTTCAGCCACGAAAGGTCACAAGGATCGCAAAGATAAATTTCCGATCACAGCACATATTTTTTGATCTCGAGCTTATAGCTGCCAAAATTAATCAGCAGTCCATGGTTCCGGTGAGAGGATTTTAAGTAACCAAGCAATTGCGCGGTATGCTCGTCAGCCAATGTTTTACAGGCTTTGAGCTCGACCAATAATTCGTTCTCCACAAACAAATCGGCCAAGTAGTCTCCGAGTGCAGTGCCGTCTTCGTCCCGGACCAGCAGGGGAACTTGTTGTCCGATGCGCAACCCGGCCTTGCGCAAGCGATGGGCCAGCGCATTTTCATAGATCTTCTCCAAATGGCCATGCCCAAGGTAAACATGGATGGCGTAAGCTGTTTCACGCACCTTGTCGCAGAGATCGTTGATTTCCATGCCACATAATAGGAGTGAAAAGTCAGCTGCCGAAAAAGGCTCACTTCCTTTGAGATCTTTGTGATCCTTCGTGGCTAAAATATGCTCCAGCCTGCTGTTATCTTGGCGATGGACGGGGATTGTCGAGAAATTCGATCAGCAGCGGCGAAGGCAGCCAGCCTTTCTTGGGGAAAAGAAAGGCCAGCGGGCCGGTCGCCAGGGCGTTTTCCTGCACGTCGAACAAATCCACCGGCACGGGCAGGTCGAGGTTGCGCATGAGCACGGGATAGCCGGGGCGCTCGCGCCGGTAGGTGAGCGCAGGCGCGGCGAGGAGCAGGGCGGGCGCGGGATCCCGGGCAAAAAAATCGCGGCGGGCGGGCGTGGTGGCAGCTGCGGCGACCGCCCGGCCGGGGAGCCGGCCGAACAACCATGCGCTGAGCTCCGAGGTATAATGCGCCTCAGGGCCTGGCCAGTGGCTGGGCGGCAGACGCGTGGCCAGCTCGCGGTAATATTGTGCGACCAGCGCACCGGTGGACGCGCGCAGCGGCGCCAGCGCAGAGGTGCGCCACCACGGCGACGCGACGAAAACCGGGTCGTTGAGGCACTCGAGGGCAAACGCCTGCGCGGCGGCAGCGTCGCGGCCCTGGTTCAGGCGGGCGAGACCGAGGCCAAAATAAACGCCACCTTTGTCGGGCACGAGATGCGCCGCGGCGAGGAAGTGCATCTCGGCTGCGGCCGGGTCGGACACGAGGATCAGCCAGCCCAGGTTGAAATGCGCGATTTCCTGTTCGGGATTGAGCGCGAGGGATTTCTCGAACAGGGCCCGAGCGCGGCTGGCCTGCGCCGGATCGCGGTCGAGCGCGAGCGCATCGAGATTAAGCGCAGGCGTTGGGTCGTACCCGCCGAGGGTGCTGATGAGCGCGGCGGCAGCGATGAGCGCAAGCGCCAGCGCGGCGCGGACGCGCGGCGTGGCAAAACCGGCGGCGGGAGGTGCACAGGCGGCGAGGCCGGCGGCGGACAAAAACAGGAAGATGGGCACGTCGAGCTGGAAATCGGTCAGGGCAAAAATGCCATAGCCGACGAGGGCCAGCCCGGCCGTCGCCGGCGCAGGCTTTTTCCACAGCGAGCAGGTGACCAGTGCAACCAACGCCAAAAGGCAGATGAGGCCGGGCGCGCCGGTGTCGGCCCAGATTTGCACGGGAGTGCTGTGGAGTTGCAGGGCGGTCTCGACTCCGCCATCGAGCCGCGCGCGATAGCGAGGGTAAACCAGCGGCGTGACGCCCGGGCCCCAGCCGAGCAGCGGCCGGTCGGAACCCATGCGCAGGCCGGCGACAAACATCGCGGAGCGTTGCACGGCGCTGTCGACGGGTGGCGCGGAAGAAGTCTCGGTGGCGAGGAGATCGCGGATGCGCGGGTTGACCAGCGCGAAAACGGCGGTGAGCGCGATGGCCGCGGCGGCCAGCAGCACGGCATGTTTGGTCCGCAAATGGTCGCGCCGCCAGGCCAGCGCGAGTGCGGCGAGCAGCAAGCCGGCCAGCCCGAGCACGGCGCCGCGGCTGCCGCTGGTGAAGAGCATGAACAACGCCAGCGCGATGGCCGCGGCCCAGCCGAAGCGGGCCCGGCCGCGCGTGTGCGTGACGCGCGCGCCGAGCCAGGGCAGCATGAACACGGCCAGGCCTCCGGTATAATTGGAGTGGCCGAGCGGCTGTTCGTTGCGATAACTAAAGAGGCCATGCAGCGACGCGATTTGCCCGGCCCGTAGATTGGGAATGATAACGCCGAGCAACCACGAGCCGAGGCTGTCGGCCAGCACGACGGCAAAAAACCAACCGAGCGCACGTTCGAGCTTGGCCAGGCGCGCCTTGGTTTCGGTGGCATCGACCTGGAGCCAGTCAAAAAGCAAAAGACCGGCGGCGAGCCCGGCGAGCAGGGTGGCGGCGGCGGGCAGGCTTGGCGCGCGAAATGGGCTGGCCAGCGCGGCGGCGAGTTCAACCGCGGCGAACAGGCCGAGCGGCCAGCGCCAAGCGATGGCCGGCAAGGCGAGCGGCCGCGGGTCGAGAGCGGTGCGCACGAACAGCGCGGCGGCGGGTGCGAGTTGCACGAACCAGAAGACCAGCCACCACGGCCACGAGTACATGCGCGTGGCGCCCTTGTCCACGAGCGTGAGCGCGACCAGCCCGGCGAGACCGAGCGCGCAGAGGATGCGCGTAAAACGTTGGGCGGAGGTGTCGGGGCTCATGCGCGGCGGCTGGACTGTTTTTGTGGGCGGGGTGCCCTCACCCCGCGATCGACCTCAGTGCGGGGTGAGGGCACCCCGCCTGCAAAGATCCATTCTCCGGCCCCATTTTTTTTGTGTCCATTCGCGGTTCAACTGTATGGCTCCATCTTTATGGCCGGACAAGCCTTGACGGTGGCGCGCGCAGGCAGGCATCGTGCCCCATGGAGCCCACCAAGCGTCGTTTTAAAACCTCCCTGCTGGTCATGCTTGGCGCGCTGGCGGTGATCGCGGCGGTGGCCGGATATTTTATTTTGCGCGGATTGAACTGGAGCGGGCTCTTCAATGTGGCGATGGAGCATGTGCGCGCGGCGGGGCCACTGGTGTTTTTCGCGGCGATGGGCATTTTGCCGGCGGTGGGCGCGCCGGTCCTGGCCTTTATTTTGACCGCGGGGCCGGCGTTTGGGCCGCAGTTCGGACTCGGCGGCGTGCTGGCGGCCTGCGGGGTGAGCCATTTGCTAAGCCTTTCCATCGGCTACTGGCTGGCAAGGCGCTGGCTGCGGCCGTGGCTGCAGGAATTCGTGGCGCGTTCCGGGCACAAGGTGCCGCAGGTGGTGCCGGAGGATCAATTCGAAGTGACGCTGTTATTGCGCATCACCCCCGGCCCGCCGTTTTTTTTGCAGAATTTTTTGCTGGGGCTGGCGGAGATCCCGTTTCCGCGCTACCTCGCCATATCGTGGACGGTCATCATGCTGAACACGGCCGGGCTGGTGATTTTCGGCGCGAAGCTGGAGAGCGGCGAGGGCAGGGAGGCGTTGCTGGGCATAAGCTTGTTTGTCGCCGCCCTGCTCTTCATCCATATTTTGCGGCGACACTATGCAAAACGATGAGCTTGGACTTTTCGACCGTGGCGAAACCGTGGATCCAGCGGGCCGCGTGGAAAGCGTGAGCGAGTTCACGCGGCGGGTGAAGGTTTTGCTCGAAAGCGGCGTGCGGCCGGGCTGGGTGCGCGGCGAGGTGTCGAACCTGCGCGCCCAGGCGAGCGGCCATGTTTATTTTTCGCTCAAGGATGCCGGCGCCCAACTGGCCTGCGTCTTGTTCCGCGGCGACGCGGCGCGGCAGGGAGTGGCGCTGCGCGATGGCGCGCAGGTCGTGGTGTTTGGGGAAATCAGTGTTTATGAAGTGCGCGGGCAGTATCAGCTCATCGTGCGCTTGGTGGTGGATGACGGGGTGGGGCGGTTGCAAAAGGAATTCGAGGCGTTGAAGCGGCGGCTGGCGGACGAGGGGTTGTTCGACGCGGCGCGCAAGCAGCCCATTCCGTCCCTGCCGTCCACGATCGGCTTCATCACGTCGCCCACGGGCGCGGCGGTGCGCGACTTCATCCGCATCCTGCAGCGGCGCGGCTGGTGCGGACGCCTCCTCGTGCTGCCGGCGAAAGTGCAGGGCGACGGCGCGGCGGCGGAGATGGCGGCGATGATCGCGCAGGCGGAGGAACTGGAAATCTTTGAATTGCTGGTGATCGGGCGCGGCGGCGGGAGCCTGGAGGATTTGTGGGCGTTCAACGAGGAACTGCTGGTGCGCGCGGTGGCGGCGTGCGCGGTGCCGATCATTTCGGCGGTGGGGCACGAGATCGACGTCACGCTGTGCGATTTCGCGGCGGATGTGCGGGCGGAGACGCCGAGTGCAGCGGCCGAGTTGATCTCGAGCCAGTTCCTGGATGGCGTTCAGCGCGCGGCGCTGGCGCGCGGGGTGTTGCACAAAAGCGCGGAACGCGCGGCCGGGCTGGCGCGCGAGCGGCTGGAACACGCGCGCAGCCGGCTGCGGCAGATGGCGCCGGCGGCGCAAGTGGAACGGGGCTATTTGCGGTTGGATGATTTGACGAACCGCTTGGCGGCCGCGTTGCGGTCGGCGGCCGAAATGAAGCGCTCGCGCCTGGCCGAGGCGCGGTCCCGGCTCGCGCAGCGTTCGCCCGAGGCGCGCGTGAAGCTCGATACGCAGCGGTTGAAGTCGCTGGAGAAACGCTTGCAGGCGGCGAGCGCAGAGTCGGTGCTGAACCGGGGCTTTGTCATTTTGCGCGACGAACAACGCCGGCCGATCCCGCGGCGGGCCGGGGTGCGGAGCGGCCAGCGATTGACCGCCGAGTTCGGCGATGGCGAGGCCGGGCTGAAGGCGGAATGAGGCTGCGAGTTCAACGTTTGGAGCTGGAAAATCCGGGTTTGGTTAACCACTCCTCGAACATCGAACATCCAACATCGAACGTCGAAGCCAGAAATTTATAAGTGAGCATGAGTGCCCATCAGTGGTTAAAATGTATGGATCTGAATCCGTGCCTAATAGAATTAATCGGCTGCGAGTGGAATATTTCCCCGGCATGGTTACTCTTACCCGACGATGAAACCCTGTCTGTCGGTTCTATTGTTTGCGCTGGCCCTGTCCGCCTGCGCCCAAACTGAAATGAAAAATTCCCCATCCTCCCCGTCCGCCGCCCAGAGCGGCCCCGCCTGCAAAATCGATGGCCACAAATCCGCCTGCGGCCTGCCCTCCAACGTGGTCATCGACATGGCCCAGGCCAAAGTGCAGCACACCGAGGCCGAATGGCAAAAACTCCTCACGCCCGGGCAATACCGCGTGACCCGCCGGCAGGGCACGGAGCCGCCGTTTGAAAACGAATATTGGGACAACCACGCCGATGGCGTTTATTTTTCCGTGTGCAGCGACACACCGTTGTTCGACAGCCGCGACAAGTTCGACAGCGGCACCGGCTGGCCCAGCTTCACCAGGCCGATCGACCCGGCCTTCGTGGGCGAGACCACCGACGTGAGCTACGGCATGGAGCGCACCGAGGTGCACTGTAACGTCGATGGCGCCCACCTCGGCCACGTCTTCGACGACGGCCCGGCGCCGACCGGCCTGCGCTACTGCATCAACTCCGCCTCCCTGCGTTTTCTCCCGCGCAAGGAATATGAGGCGTGGGTGGCGCAGCACAGCGGCCCGACCGCCGCGCCGACCGCCGCCAAATAATGGCGTGGCGGGCCAAGTATCAAGTAACAGGGATCAAGTAACAAGAAAGTGCTGTTTGTGATTTGCGTGCGCCGCGCGGCGGCGCACGCTTTCGGGATGTCTTACGCACAGGCTTTTTCCACGCTGGGCTGCCCGGATCTCACGCTGGAGGAAACGCTGGCGCTGGCGGAGCGGCACGGGATCGATGCCGTCGAGCTGCGCGCGCTCGGCGGCACCATGGAATTGCCGGCGTATTTGAAAAATAAATACGGAACGCCGGCCGCGCTGGCCGAAAAGCTCCGCGGGTGGCGCGTGAACATCCTCGGCTTGAGCACGTCGATGCATGTCATCGGCGGCCAGCCGGGCGAACGCGAAAAGTTTCTTGAGTTCGTGCCGTGGGCCGAGGCGGTGGGCGCGCGCTGGCTGCGGATTTTCGACAGTGACAAAGCGCTGGACGCGGACGAATTTGCGCAGGCGGTGGGAACAATGCGGTGGTGGCGCGAACAGCGGGCGGCCGGCGGATGGCAGGTGGATGTCATGGTCGAGACGCACGGAGGCATGACGACGACCGGAACCATCCAGCAGTTTTTAGCGGCGGTGCCGGGCGCGGCGATCTTGTGGGACACGCATCACACCTGGAAAAAGGGCGGGGAGGATCCGCTGGCGACCTGGCGCGCGATTCAGGCGAGCGTCGTGCATGTGCACGTGAAGGACAGCATCAGCGTGCCGAGCGCCCGGCATCCCTATACCTTTGTCCTGCCGGGCGAGGGTGAATTCCCGATGGCGCCGCTGGCGGCCGTGCTGCGGAATGAGTTTGCCGGGGCCGTGAGCCTGGAGTGGGAAAAAGCCTGGCATCCCTCCCTGCCGCCGCTGGACGAGGCGCTCCGGGTCGCGGCCGCGCGGGCCTGGTGGTGAAGGATAATACCAAGTACCAAGTAGCAAGTGACAGGTGGCAGCGGCGGTTTCTGCCCTTGCCACTACCGACAAGGGCCGGCCGAAAAAAGACGCCGCGGGCTTTTACTGAAAAATCTGACGCGGTTCCGACGAATAATCATAAATTTCCGGTGTGATCATCGCCTCAAGCGGCCGGCCTTCGGCATAAGCGCGGAGGTTTCTCAAGGCGAAGGCGCCGGCGTCGCGGCGCCGGTCGATGGTCGGCCCGGCAATATGGGGGGTGAGGATCACATTCGTCAGGCCGCGCAGGGGATGGTTGGGCGGCAACGGCTCGACGGAAAAAACATCGAGCCCGATAAAAATATTTCCTTCGCGGGCGACCCGCACGAGCGCGTCTTCGTCCACGACCTGGCCACGGCCCACGTTGACAAACACCCCGCCGGGACGAATGAGCCGCAGGTGGCGTTCGGTCACACAACGCACCGTGGCCGGGATCAGCGGGGCGAGCTCCACGACGATGTCGTTGTCGGCAAAGAGCGAATCGAACGAGTGGGCGCGGGTGATGCCAAATTCCTTTTCGGTCGCGTCCGTGATATCCGGCGCATAGGAGGAAATCGTCACGCCAAAGGGCCGGAGCAGCCGGACGAGTTCGCGCGCCACCGAGCCGAAGCCGTGCAGGCCGACGCGGCGGCCAAAAAGCGAGGTGGTCTGGGTATCGCCGGTTTTCCAGCCGCGTTCATGGTGGATGGTGGTGATCCAGAAGCACGTGCGCCGCAGGCAGGAGAGGATATGGAGCAGGGCGCACTCGGCCACGACGCGGCTGATCGAGTTGCCCCAATTGGTGATCAGCAGTCCGTGTTCGATCTGCGCCCGCGTGACGATTTTTTTAGGTGAACCGGCGAGATAGCAAAGATAACGCAAGCGCGGCGGGAGCACTTCTGGCAGCGGGGGTGTCTTCCAGCAGGCGAGCAGGATTTCCGGATTGGCCGCAGCCAGCTGACGATAAAAATCCGCCGGGCTCGTTTTCTCGGTATCGATCTGGCGGAAATACGCGGCGGTCCCGCACATTTCGGCGAAGAGCGGCCCGGGCAGAAAGTCCTCCTGTTCGGTGGGTGTAATCGCGGCGAGCAGGGAAACGGGGCGCGGCAGGTTGCAGGGCGTTATGGTTGAGGGAGTCTTTTTAGAATGACGGACGAGGGCCGTGCCGATGAGCCCGACAACTCCACCGCAAAAAATAAAGGCAAGCCGCCCGGTCAGCGGGTTGGGGATGAACGCGAGCAAACAGACCAGCACTCCGTAGGGGATGCACAGCCAGCCAATGAGCCAGGCTTGCTTGCTATCGGTGGCCGCGCTCACTTCCTCCTTGTCGTAATCGACGGGGGTCTCGATGTTGCGCGAAAATTCTTCGATCGACGCCTGATAGGAGGCGGATTCCCGCCGGTAGAAAAACCGGGTGAAACAGAACCACGCCGTGCAACCCCCCATG
>DASYOA010000227.1:0-2817 GCA_036008265.1 Opitutaceae bacterium | reverse complement strand
CCCGCCTCACATCACCAACGCATTATGAAAAAGCTCTTCCTTTGCCTGCTCGCCGCCGGCCTTGTGGCCACACCGCTCGCCCGCGCCAGTGATTCGCGTGACGAACTCGCCGCGCACCTTCGCGACTGCGAGGGCATCCTGCGCGATTTCCAGAGCGACCCGGCCACGGCCATTCCGCCCAGCGTGTTCGCCAGCGCGCACGCCCTCGTCATCGTGCACCAGTTCAAGGCCAGCTTTCTCCTCGGTTTTCAGGGCGGTTACGCCGTCGCGCTCGTGAAAAAGCATGACGGGCACTGGAGCGTGCCCGGCTTTCTGCGCGCGGGCGAAGTGAGCCTAGGCCTGCAGGCCGGCGGCAAGGCCACCGACCTCATTTATGTGCTCACCGACGACGCCACGGCGCACGACCTTCTCCAGATACGCTTTAATGTCGGCGTCGATGCCAAGGCCGTAGCCGGCCCGCACGCCAAGGAAGCGGAAAGTTCCTCCGAGATCCTGAAGGTGCCCGTGCTCATCTACAGCAAATCGATCGGCCTCTACGCCGGCGCCACCGTGAAAGGCGGCTACCTCACCCGCGATGACGAAGCCAACCAGCTTTTCTATAACACGCATTATGGCCTGCCGGAAATCCTTTACAGCGACTGGGTCCAGCCCGTGCCCGAGGCCGAGCCGCTCATGAATTACGTGCAGCAACTCGCGCCGTAATTGGGCGCGGCGCGCCAAGTTCCAAGTGTCAGGGATCAAGTGACAAGATTGGAGCTAGAGCGTTTTCGATTTAATTTGGCGCATTTCTATATGTAGCCGGCCTCGCTGAGGCCGGGCCGGGGTCAACGACCCCGGCTACAATATTGCGCCTGTCCAAATCGAAAACGCGCTGGCGAGCTGATGGTTAGTAATTCGGTTTTGGTCGGTAGTCCCAAATACCCTACGCGCGCCACGCGCGTAGGTACTCCACCAGCTCCGCCAGCACGCGTTCGGTCACGAGCTTCTGCATCGCCACGCGCGCCAGCTCCGGCCCATTGATCCGCCCGCTGCGCACGATGATTTTTTTGCCCCAGCCCGACCGGCCTCCTTGCACGTGGGCCAACGCCCACCACGCAAACGGCGCGACGATCTTTCCTTTGGTTGAGGGCTTGCCCCGAGCGGTTCGACTAAGCCCACCGTCGAAGGGCCCGCCTTGAGCCCAGTTGAAGGATTCCGCATAACCCGTCGTCGCCAGTGCAAAATCGCTGCCGAACAGGGCGCAAGCGCCGCGCGCCATCTGCTCCGCCACCTCCGCCGACACACTGTTCACGGCTTTCGCGCCGGCGCGCTTCACGCCGAGATGCTTCACTTTTTCATCGAGCGTGTAGGCCGTGATGCCGCCGAGAAAAAATCCCGACGCGCCCGGAATCGCCCCGATGCGCGCCTGCAAGTGCCCGCACGTGATGCTCTCCGCCACCGCCAGCGTCCGCCGTGGTTCACGGAGCAGCAGGGCTTTGAGTTCCTCACGCTTTTGCATGGCCGGTTTTATGTTTTTATCTCCAGTCCCACCGGGCAGTGGTCGCTGCCCATGATTTTGGGCGAAATCCAGGCGCCCTTCAACGCCGGGCGCAACTTCGCGCTCGCGACAAAATAGTCGACGCGCCACCCGATGTTCCGCGCGCGGCAGTCGCCCATCTGGCTCCACCAGGTGTAGTGGCCGGGGCCTTTTTCAAATTCGCGAAACGTGTCCACGAAACCGCGGGCGAGCAGCGAGGAAAAGTTTTCGCGCTCCTCGTCGGTGAAGCCGGCATTGCGGCGGTTCGATTTCGGGTTGGCCAGGTCGATCTCCGTGTGCGCGACATTGAGGTCGCCGCAGAAAATCACCGGCTTCTTGCGCTCGAGTTTTTTCAGGAACTTCAAAAACACCGGATCCCACTCCTGCGTGCGGTAGGCCAGCCGCGTGAGCCCGCGCTGCGAGTTGGGCTGATAGACGTTCACCAGGAAGAATCCGTCGAACTCCGCCGTGAGCACGCGTCCCTCGCGATCGTGATCGGCGGCGCCAAGGCCGAGCGTCAAGCCCAGCGGCTTCACGCGGGTAAAGACGGCGGTGCCGCTGTAGCCTTTTTTGTCGGCGCTGTTCCAGAACACGTCATAGCCGCGCGGCCAGACCACATGCTGCACGTCGCCGGGATGCGCCTTGGTCTCCTGCAGGCAGATGACGTCGGCGCCGACCTGCTCAAAATAGTCCGCCGCGCCTTTTCTCAGCGCCGCCCGCACGCCATTGACGTTCCATGAGATGAGTTTCATGCGGGACACAACCTCGCGCGCCCCATCGCGCGAGGCGACGTTTTTTCGTCGCCTCTCACCACTCAATGGTTAATACCGCCTTGCCTGCGCCCCCACTAAATGGGCTGGATTGAACGAACCGCGGGTCCAGCATCACATTCCCCCATGAATCGAACCGTCCGCAGCCTCTTGTTTTTTGGCTTGGCCGTTTACGGCGCCTGCCTGGCCAACGCGCGCATCTGGACCATCGACGGCAAGACCAAAGTGGAAGGAGAGTTTAGCGGGCAAATGGGCGATATCGTGTTTTTGAGCCAACCGAATGGCGATCAGCTGAAATTCCATCTGGCTTCGCTCTCGCCGGAAGATCAGGCCTTCATCCGAAAAGGCGAACAAGTCACCACTTTGGTCGTGACCTCCTCGGCCCCGCCTTCGTCCAGTGGCACCAGTGGGTCCGCGTATGCCGATTTCTCCGAGTTGCAGCCCATCGACATGGCGCCCGCTGGCTCCAAACCCGTAACCTTCCGGGGCATTGTCATCAATATCGAGCCGGGTACCACCATCGGCACTGTT
>DASYOA010000226.1:0-4847 GCA_036008265.1 Opitutaceae bacterium | reverse complement strand
TTCGACGACAACGCCAACCGTGTAGGTAAACTGGGCCGGGGTGACGGCGAGCAACGCGCCCGACGCGGAGCACAGCTCGAGGGCAAAGATATTTTGCACGCCTTTTTCGGCACGGGCGGTGATTTGAAACGCGCCGGTTTCGTTCAGGGCAAGTTTGCCGCTGCGCCATTTCGACTGCTGGTTCGCCAGCTCGATCGTGCAGCCGCCCAGCGAAGCTCCGGATGGCGGCACCACCCGGCCGCCGACGAGCGGCTCGGTGTCCGCACCCACCGGTTTGGCGAGGATTTCGACGGTGAATTCGCCCGCCACGCGGGCCGGGGCCGATTTTGCGGGCTGGCGCGGGATGCTTTGCGTGCTCGCAAAAATCGCCGCGCCGCGCGCGACCACCGTGAGCGGGTCGATCGTCAGGTCGAGCGGGATCCCGAGCATGCTTTGCACGGCTTCGCGAAAATACGGCGCCATCGTCGGGCCGCCGACAAAGACCAGTTTCTCGACGGCGGCGGGCGCGACGTTCTTCTCGCGCAGGACGCGGCGGGCGATCTCGATGGCCTTGGCCATGATCGGGGCGGCGACGCGGGCCACATCGGCCCGGGTAAGCTGCGTCTCGTGCGTGATGACGCGGCTGTCGCCTACCACCTGGCCAAGCGAAACTTCAAGGTGAACGCTTTCCTGCCGCGAGAGCTCAATCTTGGCGGATTCGGCGGCGGCCTTGAGCCGGAGCAAATCGTGCTGGTAGCGCACTTCGCCGCGGCGGAAAGATTTGGCCTTGTATTCGTCCGCGATTTGCGGGGCGAGGAGCTGTTCGACGATCGCCCAATCGATGTCGGAACCGCCGAGGAAATTGTCGCCGCCATGGTTGACGACGTGCATCGTGCCATCGCGCGACGTGACGAGCGCGGCGTCGAACGTACCGCCGCCAAAATCGAACACGAGCCAGCAGGCCCGGCGGTCCATTTTCTGGTAACCATAGGCAAGCGCGGCGGCGACGGGCTCCTGCAGCAGGGCCGAATAGGTGAAGCCGGCGAGATCGGCCGCGCGCTTGGTGGCATCGCACTGCGGCAACTCGAAGGCGGCGGGCACGGTGATGACCGCGGCCGCGGGATCCTCGCCCACGCGACGGACGACGTCGCCGCGCAGCGATTTGAGCACCTCGGCGGAAAGATCCTCGGGGCGCATTTTGCGGCCGCCGCGCAGCTGGTATTCGAAACCGGTGCCCATGCGGCGCTTGAACTCGAGCGCCACGGCATCGGCTGCCCGCTGGTCGGTGATCTTCGCGCGCGCGCCCTGGCCCACCCACAGCGTATCATTATTGTGGATATAGACGGCCGACGGAGTGACCTCGGAGTCGAGGCTGTTCTTGATCACCTCCGTGCCAACGCCGACGGCGACCGCGATGCTGCTGTTGGTGGTCCCGAGGTCGATGCCGTAGTCGATGGTGTTTCTCGTCATGACGGGACGGAAGGATTTTCCGGCGTGCCGACCACGACCTCGCCGACCTGCAACACGCGTTCCCGCCAGATGATCGTGGGGCGCACGACGTCGACAATCGTATCCCGGCTGAGGCCGGGCATCGGTTGGAACGTGAGCACGTTGACCGGCAGGCCGGGATCGTAGGGCTCGTTGAGCTGGTCGCTGATCACGACGCCCATTTGGGCGAGTGCATCGAGCGTGCTTTCGATATGCCGATAGGTGCGCTTCGTTTCTTCGTGCGGCTGGCCGCTCTCGGGATCAATCAATTTTCTTTTCGCCCGCCAGACGTGGGTCGCAATGGCGGCGATCTGGTCCATCGCCGGAGCCGGGGTATCGGCCACCGGTGCAGGCGCCGGCGCCGACTGGTTTTTTTCCCATTCGGCGAGCGCCTGGTCGAGCGGCGCCTCGGGAAACCTCACGATCCGGCGGGGATCACGCGCGAAGACCAAGTCGAAAAAGGAAGGAGTTGTCATCAGGACTTGGGGTGGTGGATTTCTTCAATCAATTCGCCGACAATCGCGGCGTTCCAAGTCATGTGAGCCGGCAAATCGACCGACCTCCGGGGCTCGCGCCGGTCGGCGAGGCGGACGATATCAACATCAAAAGTATGGAGCAGGTCGGGATAAGGCACGAGGGTCGTTTCCGGCGGGGCGGAATCAGGAAAGGAGAACACAACTCCATCGGCCGTCAAAGATACGTTTTCAATGAAAACCGGGTGGCCTCCTTGCACGATGCCCGCCAGCCAGGCCACCAGATGGGGACACAGCCAGCGCTTGCAGGCGGCGACGATGCGCGCATAGGCGGCTTCATCCGCGCCCTCGCGGCCGAAGAAGTTTTGCGCATCGAGCACAACCTCGCCGCGCTCGGACCACCACGCGACGGTGAAGGTCGAGACGGCCGGGGCCTGGCCGATGGACGCCCGGCCGTGACGAAACCCCGTGATTTCTTTCGCCGGCAAAAAGATTTCATCGAATTGAATCCCGGATGAATCGATGCGCAGCCGATGATCATCGAGGACGAACGCCAGTTCATGGGCTTCGGGCATGAAGGGAGATGCTGTCGCCCCATCGCCAATCACCGTGCGAATGTCCCGGATCCGGGCCGCGAGCTCCGCCTTGAGCCGCCAGCCTTGCAATCGTTTCAGCCACCGCAGACAGGCGACATTGTCATGCGTCTCGCGTTGATATAGCACGAGGCGGTCCAGCACGGCGGATGCGAACGAGGAACGCAGCTCGAGCACGTAGGCGGACTCCTGGCCGCACAATTGTTCGACCAGCTCCAGCTCGCGCGGCGCCGGTTCGATCAGACAGATGATTTCCTGGAGCGCATCGGCCGGCGCCGCTTGGGCGGCGTGCTCCGCCGCGGTGAGGCGGATTTCCAGTTGCGCCGCCAGCGGGCGGGCGCACATCTCGAGCAAACGCGAGTCCTTCTCGACCTCGTGGAGAAAAGCCGCGTGCCATTTCGCCCGCGCGATGTCCTCGCGTTGGGCGTAGCGCACCAGCAGTTCGGCATTGATGGCCGCTAGGAACCGCGGCAACGCCGCCCGCATCCCGACGACCATGGTGAGCGGCAACTCCGGCTCGTCGAGCTCTCGCAACCGCGATTCCACGCGGATCCAGAAATTCGCGTTCTGCCCCAGCGCGTGCCAGCGGGCAAAGGCCTCGGTCCACACCACCCCGCGCGTCTTGTCCGCGGCGCTCCAGATTTGTTCACCGCCCAGGGCCTGGAGATGATAATAAACGGCCAGATTGTGCGCCGCCACGGCACTCCCAAGCGCTTCGGCGCGGCGCCAGCATTCGAGTGCTGCTTCGACATCGCGCCTGGCCAGGCAATCGAGCGCCTCGTCCGTGGATTCCTCCGGATAGCTTTCCGGCCAGAACCAGAAAAATTCGTAGGCAAAACGCCGCCGCGGATCTTTCAGCGTCTGGGCCACGCTGATGAGCTGCTCGGCCGACGGCGCGAGCCCCGGCGCGAAGGCCCATCGGTATTCCGCGGTGCCCAACTCGAGGGTCTGGCGCAGCGCATCGAGGCGCTTGGTGGCAGCCCGCGCGCCCGCCAGCACGGAAAGTCCGGCCTGCCGAAACGGATTTTGCTGATAGAATTCCGGTGCGGTGATGGCCGTGAAGACGTCACCCGACGATTGCCCCTCATCGGGAGACATCCCAACCGGGTCGTCACTAATACTGGCTGAGTGGTCTGACATCCGTGGAGGGAACAGGCTCGTTCTCTCGCCGCCCTTTATCGACGAACATGGCCTTCAACGCAAGCCGCTGACGGGATATCTGCGCCAACTGGTGCAGACTGGTGCGTAAAATGCAAAAAAACATGCCGATGCAGTCTGCCCCTGCCCTTCAGGCGGCTCCTTGCAGGGTGGAGTTGATCACTTGCAGCATTTGCTCCCCGGAAAAGGGTTTGGCGAGCGTCTGTGATGCGCCGAGTTTCCTGGCCATGTCCAGATAATCCCGGGCATCAACGCGGCCACCGCCGGACATGGCAATAATCTTCAACGCCGGCATTTTCCGGTGCAGCTCCATGATGACTTCGATGCCGTCCCTATCCGGCATGATTACGTCCGTGATGATGATATCGAATGGGTCGCCCTGGGCCGTGCGGACGACCTTCCGGCTGTCGGCCAAAGCGGTTACTTGGTGGCCTGCGCAACGCAAATATTCACCCTGCAATTTGAGGAAGGTGACGTTATCATCAAGTAATAGGATGTTTGCCATGGGTGTTTGGGTTTAGACCTCAACCTGAGCCAAAACCGGGGATTTTTTGAGCACGGCTTCCAATGCCTCCACCATCGTTTCCTGGGTGAAAGGTTTGTCCAGCAGCCTGCCGACTCCCATTTTTCTGAACTCGTTCGCCTCTGCTTTTTCCAGGCGTCCGCTCATGATGATGATCCCGGCCTCGGGCGACAGGCGTTTGAACGCCCGCACAAAGGCAATGCCATCCATGCGGGGCATGTGCAGGTCGCTCAACACCGCGCACAGTTCCGACCGTTTCTCCGCCGCGTGAATCAGTGCTTCCGCGCCATCGGCGGCCGTGATCACCTGAAAGTTCATGGCCGTCAGCACGGCCCGCGCGGCTTCGCGCACACCGGCCTCGTCATCCACGACCAGGATGGTCTCGCCGTGACCGCGGAATTCCTCCTCGACCGGAAGCAGCGGGCACGTGTCCCCGGTTTCGTCGGCCGCAAACGGCAGGTAAATGCTGAAGGTCGAGCCGTGGCCCGGCTTGGAATGAACGCGGACGAAGCCTTCGTGGCTCTTGACGATGCCGATCACGGTGGAAAGGCCGAGGCCGGTGCCCTTGTCCGGGCCTTTGGTGCTGAAGAATGGCTCAAAGATGCGTTCCAGGATCTCTGGCGGGATGCCCGT
>DASYOA010000225.1:0-3143 GCA_036008265.1 Opitutaceae bacterium | reverse complement strand
GCCGATTGCGTCGATGCCGGGCGTATTACGCCGCAACATCACCGATCTGGTGAAAGAGTGCCGTGCGCTCGCCAAGCTCGGCGTGCCGGCGGTGGCGCTGTTTCCGAAACTCGAGGCGCGGTTGAAGGATACCGAGGGCAGCGCGGCGTTGCGAGAGGATGCCTTGGTGCTGCGGGCGGTGCGGGCGGTGAAGAAGGCCGTGCCGGGGCTGACCGTGATGACCGACATTGCCCTCGATCCTTACACGACGCATGGGCACGACGGCTTGCTGACGGCGGATGGCCGCGACGTGGACAACGACCGCACCGTGGAAATTTTGGTGAAGATGGCCGTGCTGCACGCGCGGGCCGGCGTGGATTTCGTGGCGCCGTCCGACATGATGGACGGCCGCGTGGGCGCCATCCGCCGCGCACTCGATGCCGCGGGCTGCACGCAGACGGGCATCATGGCCTACTCGGCGAAGTTTGCCTCGGCTTACTACGGGCCGTTTCGCGAGGCGGTGGGCAGTGCGAAGGCGGCCGGTACGCCGGCGCTCGACAAACGCACTTACCAGCTCAACCCGGCCAATCGCCGCGAGTCGTTCACCGAGATCGCGCTCGATGCGGCCGAGGGCGCGGACATCGTGATGGTCAAGCCGGCCGGGCCGTATCTCGACATCATCCGCGACGTGCGCCAGCGCACGAACAAGCCGGTCGCGGCTTACCAGGTTTCCGGCGAATATGCGCAGATTCACGCCGCGGCGCAGCGCGGCTGGCTCGACCTTGAGGCCTGCCGGAACGAGTCGTTGCTGGCGATCAAGCGCGCCGGCGCGGACATGATCCTGACGTATTTCGCCAAGGACATGGCCATCGCCCTCGGGCGATAAGTTCAGGATGTAGGCGGGGTGCCCTCACCCCGCATGGAGAATTGTAACCGGGGTCGCTGACCCCGGGACCGGCCTCACCGAGGCCGGCTACATCTTATCACTTCCCCTTCGACTTCTTGCGTGGCTTGTCGTCGTCTTTGCTGGCTTTGCCCTTGGGCTCATCCTCGTCATCGTCGGAGTCGTCCTCGTCCTTATCGCCATCTTTTTTCTCGTCGTCTTCGTCCTTTTCCTCGTCGTCGTCATCCCACTTGAGGGACGCGTCATTCTTGAGGCGCTCTTCCTCTTCCTTGTCGAGCTCGGGCAGGTCGGCGTCATCCACTTCTTCGGCGGATTTTTCCGGGCGTTCTTCATCGGTATCCCAGCCCTCGGGCACGAAATCGAGGATGGCGGTGAGTTCCGCGAAGACGTGGACGGCTTTGCCTTCGATGAAATTGGTGTTCTGGTCCTCGCGGATCTGGTCCTCGACTTCGTCGATGGTGAGCTTGGACTCAAAATCGAAGAGATCGTTGAGCATCTTCACACGGCAGCGGGTGAGATGGTCGAGCAGGTCGGCATAGGGGCCGTTTTCCTCGTCGAGGTGATCAGGCAGGGCGAAAAGTTTTTCTTCGGACTCAAACAGGGGTTCCTTCACCCGCTTGAGACGCACGCGGCCGTGGCCCTGGTCCTTTTCAATGCGGAAAGAAATGAAAGCCTTCTCGAAGACGTCCTGGTCGAAACCGTGGTCGCGCAGCGACTCGACGAGTTCAAGGAGGTGGGCGACCTGGCGCGGGTCGATGATGCTGAGGCTGTCGACATCCCAGCGCACGGGATCGCTGACTTCTTCGACCCACCAGTTGTGGTCATCGCCGAGGCGCACGATGCACCATTCGAGGGAGGTAGTAGGTTTTGGCATTGTTAGCAGATACTTCGATGGGAGCAAAAGGGCGGTCAATTGCGCGAGTCAAACATGGAAAACGGTTTTTTGCCGATTTTTCCGAAAACGGCCTCCGCCGAGGGCCGGATTGGAAATTTGAGCGCAGCGTGCAAACGGGTCTTGAAAAAACAAGCAGAAAAAAACAATCGGGTGATTTTTCTGCCAACTCGGCGGTCGAAATACGGTTGCATTGCCCGACACTTGCATTTTTGCGGCGTGCTCCGCACTTTCGGGGGTATGGGTTGGTTCTACGAAAAAATTTTCCGTCGTGCATTTTTCCAATTGGACCCGGAAACGGCGCATGAATTGAGCGTCCACGGGCTGGCGCTGCTCGGCGCGGTGCCGCCATTGTGCCGGGCGCTGGAGCATTTTAGCCGGCTCCCGGCGGCGCAGGCCCGGCCAATCGAGGCGTTTGGGCTGAAGTTTCCCAATGCGGTCGGCCTGGCTGCGGGTTACGACAAGAACGCCCTGGCCTGGCCTGCCGCGGCTGCGCTCGGCTTTGGCCACGTCGAGGTCGGCACGGTCACGCGCCTTGAGCAGCCCGGCAATCCGAAGCCCCGGCTTTTTCGCTATCCCCGGCAGGAGGCGGTCATCAACCGCATGGGCTTCAACAACCGCGGCGCGGAGAAAATCGCCGCGTATCTCGCGCGCAAGCCCGGCCCGGGCCGCCGCCGCATTCCCATTGGCATCAACCTGGGCAAATCAAAGGCTGCGCCGCTCGACCAGGCCGTGGCCGATTACCTCGGCAGCTTTGCGCTGCTGGCCGATCACGCGGACTATATCGCCATCAACGTCAGCAGCCCCAACACGCCCGACCTGCGCAAGCTGCAGGAGGAAGACCGCCTGCGCGAACTGCTCGCCGCGCTGTCCGCCGCCAACCGCGATCGTGCGGCGCAGCCCGGCAAGGCGAAAAAACCGCTGTTGCTCAAAATTGCGCCCGACCTTTCCTTCCGCCAGATCGACGACGTGCTGGGAGCGATCGCCGAGTTTGGCTTCGATGGCATCATCGCCACCAACACCACGCTTGAGCGCCCCGGTTCGTTTTCACGCATCACCCAGACGGGTGGCCTGAGCGGCCCGCCGCTGTGCCGGCGCTCGACGGAAATCATCAAGTACATCGCGCGGGCGACCAACGGGCGCCTGCCCATCATCGGGGTGGGCGGCATCAACGACGCGGTCTCAGCCGGCGAAAAACTCGATGCCGGCGCGACGCTCGTGCAGGTTTACACCGGGATGATTTTCCGCGGACCGTTCTTCGCCCTCGACGTAGCCCGGGCGCTCAGCGACCGGCAGAGGGTTGGTTGACCGCGATGGCTAACGTGCCGAGGCGCTAAAGTCAGGCATTTGCTGAACTTCCGTCATCTT
>DASYOA010000224.1:0-4828 GCA_036008265.1 Opitutaceae bacterium | reverse complement strand
GCTGCCGTGGATCAGTTCAAATTCGTGGTCGTAGGTGGCCACATCGCCGATGGCCACGCGCTCGAGGGCTTCCTTTTTTGAGCGCGCGCCGATGTCGATCCAGATTTCGTGCGTCTCAGGCACCTTTTTTCGGTCGGCTTCGTCCATCAAATGAATTGCGCGCTTTCCCGTCACGCCCTTCACCGGGCCGCCGTCCGTCTGGATGATGACGCGCCGGCCGGGAATCATGCCGCGGTCGTGTCCGCCGATGGTGTCGAAATAAAGGAATCCGTCCTTGTTCGCGTAGGTGATGATGAGGCCGAGCTCGTCCATGTGGCCGGCGAGCATGAGCACGGGATCGCCGGCGGGATTGAGCGTGGCGATGCGGTTGCCCATTGCGTCCTGCGCGTATTTGTCCGCGGCCGGCTTCACGTAATGGTCGAAGACTTTTTGCGCCTCGAACTCGTAGCCGGAGGGCGAGCGCGCGTGCAACAGGTCGGTCAAGAAAGCGGGAGCCTTGGATTTGGACATGGCGGAAGATTCGCCCAGAAACACGCGAAATTCAAGGTTCGAGGTTGATATGGGGCACTGGTCATTTGTCATTGGTAATTCTTGATACTTGTCACCTGATCCTTGTTACTTGCCTGCCTCCATGACCATTTATCCCGCCATCGACATCAAGGGTGGCCGCTGTGTGCGGTTGACGCAGGGGCGCGCCGACCAGGAGACCGTTTACGCGGAAAACCCGGCAGACGTGGCCGTGGCCTTCAAGGCCGCGGGCAGCCCGTGGGTGCACGTGGTCGATCTCGACGGTGCGTTCGAGGGCGAGCCGCGGAATCTCGACGTGGTCGCGCGGATTACCGCGCTCGGCTTGCGGGTGCAGCTCGGCGGCGGCCTGCGCACGCGCGCGACGATCGAGCGGGTGCTCGGGCTGGGCGTGGCGCGCGTCGTCATCGGCACGCGCGCGGCGGAAAGCGAATCCTTCGTATCCGAGCTCGTCGCGGCCTTTGGCGAAAAAATCGCCGTGGGCATCGACGCGAAAAACGGACAGGTGGCGGTGAAAGGCTGGGTCGACACCACGGCCACCGGCGCACTCGCGCTGGCGGGCCGCATGGATGCGCTCGGCGTGGCCACGCTCATCTACACCGACGTGGGCACCGATGGCATGCTCACCGGCCCGAATTTTTCCGCGCAGGAAGCCATGCTGGCGGCGGTGCGCTGCCGCGTCATCGCGAGCGGCGGCGTGAGCGTGCGCGCAGACGTGGCCAAGCTTTCGGAAATAAAAAAACGCCGGCCCAATCTGGACGGCGTCATTGTCGGCAAGGCACTCTACGAAAAACGGGTGGAGCTCGGAGACCTGCTGAAAATCGCGGGGTAGGGCGCGTTATCCCTAACGCGCCAGGAAAATTTGTAGGCGGGGTGCCCTCACCCCGCCTACATTTTCAAACTGACCCACGGCGGATAATCCGCCCTACCTTTCTATTTTCTCCGCAATTTCCTCGAGCGGGTAGGTGATGATTTCCGCCAGCGTCGGATGATACCACGGGGCGCGCAGCAGGTCGAAGACGGTCGCGCGCATCGCCAGCGGTGTCGAGAAACAGTGGATGAGTTCGCACGCGTCCTTGCCGACGATTTCGGCGCCGAGCAGACGTCCGCGCTTTGGCTCGGCGAAAACTTTCACATACCCGTAGTTTGCCTCCATCAGGATCGACTTGCCGTGATCATTGAACGGATAACTCGCGGTAAGATAGGCGGTGCCTTTTTCTTTCAACTGCGATTCGAGCCGGCCGATGGTGGCGAGCTGCGGATCGGTGAATACGACATTGAGCAGCAGGGTATCGTCGAGGGGCTTGAGGCCTTTGACGCCGAACGCGTGCCGCGCCGCCAGCTCCCCTTGGGCGACGGCCAGGTGCACGATGTCGTGCGGTCCGCACACGTCTCCGCCGGCGTAAATATGCGGCTGGCTGGTCTGCTGCCAGCGGTTGATGGCCACGCGGCCGGCTTCCGTGAGGCGCACGCCGGCCGCCTCGAGGCCGAGGCCGGCCGTGACGGGTTCGCGGCCAAGGGCGTTGAAAAGGTGGCGAGCGCGGCGGGTGAAAGTTTTTCCGGCGTGCTCGAACACCGCGGTGATGCCGCGGCGGTCAGACGTGAGTTTCTGGATTTTTGTCCCGGCAAAAAGCTCGATGCCTTCGTCGCGAAAAGCCTGTTGCACGACGGCACTGGCCGCGGGCGAATGGTCGCGCAGGATATGCTTGCTGCGCTGGAGCAGGATGACGCGCGCGCCGATGCGCTGGAGATACTGGCCAAGTTCGCACGCGACAATGCCGCCGCCGAGGACGATCACGCTGGCGGGAATGAAATCGAGGTCGAGCACATCATCGCTCGTCCAATTCGGCACCTCGGCCAGGCCGGGGATCGGTGGAGTGCTGACGCGCGAGCCGGTGGCGATGAGGATTTTATCGGCGGCGAGGCGCGTGCCGTCGGTGAGCTCGACGGTGTGCGCATCGACGAAGCGGGCGTACCGGCGGAAAACATCGTAGTGGCCCGAGGCGAGCTGCTGCATCCGATGGCGGGCAAATTCGGCGATGATTCTTTTCTTCCGGGCGTGCATCGCGCGCAGATCGGCCGTGGCGTGGGGGATTTTGAGGCCGAATTTTTTTCCATTCTGCGCGAGGTGCAGCACCTCGGCGGCATAGAGCAGCGTCTTGGACGGCATGCAGCCGCGCAGGAGGCAGAGGCCGCCGAGCGGCCTTGAACCGTCGACGATGGCCACCCGTTTGCCCAAACTGGCGGCCACGCGCGCGGCGTTGAAGCCGGCGCTGCCGCCACCGATGACGAGAAAGTCGAAATGCTTCATTTAGAAAAAAGTACCAAGTAACAGGTGACAAGTAACAAGACTAAGTCAGCTGCGGCGGAGCCGCGGACTTTCTTGCTACTTGATACCTGATACTTGTCACTTTGCTTTCACCTATCTCCCTTTGCCAAAGAGCATGATGTGAATCGTTTTTAGTACGATCGAGGCATCGAGCATGAATGAGAAATGGCGGATGTAGTACAGGTCGTATTCGAGTTTACGGATGGTGTCCTCGAGGCTTGCGCCGTAAGGGTAGTTGACCTGGGCCCAGCCGGTGATCCCGGGTTTCACGAGGTGGCGGAAATGGTAGCAGGGAATCTGCCGGCTGTAGTCCTCGACGAGCATATCCCATTCGGCGCGCGGGCCGATCAGGCTCATGTCGCCGCGCAGCACATTCCACATCTGCGGCAGTTCATCCAGGCGCATGGCGCGCAGGAATTTTCCCACCTGGGTGATGCGCGTGTCGTCTTTTTGCGTGTAGAGATCGGCGCTCTTTGGTTGGTCGACCGGTTGCTGGCGCATGGTGCGCAGCTTGATCAAGCGGAAAGGTTGGTGGCTTTTGCCGATGCGCGTTTGCAGGAAAAACACCGGGCCGCCTCCTTCCAGCTTGATGAAAAGCGCAGCCAGGGCGATCGGCAGCGCACTGAGCAGCAGGCCCACCAATGAGAGAACGATGTCGCTCAGGCGCTTGAGGCGCTCGAAGACCGGCTCGCGGGCGACCTGGAAGCCTTCTTGAAACAGCCAGGTTGGATTGATCCGGTAGAGCGGAATTTTCTGCCAGTAAACCTGGTGAAATAACTCAAGCGTGTAGGTTGGCACGCCGGAGAAATAGAGATTGACCAGCTGTTCCGCCAAATCGGGTCTCAGTTCCCGGTTTGATTCGCGCAGCACGATGGCCTCCGCGGCAAATTTTCCCTGCTGCACCCGGGCCAGGATATCCTCAAAGAGCTCGAGTTTCAAACCATCGCCGGCTTCACCGGCCACGGCGGCGTCGCTTGTTGAATAAGCCACCGGAAGATTAAAGCCAATCTTGGCGCATTCCTCATGGAAGAGCACGCAACTGACGCGGTTGCCCCAAAAAATCAAGGTGCGTTGCCCGCGCCGACGCAGTTGCAGCTGATAAAGCAGCCGGCGGTAGCCGAGGGTGACCGGGGTGAGCAGGAAAAAACTCAGCGCGATGACCACGCGGCTTTGCTGCAACGGATAGCCGCCGGGGATGAGGACGTAAGTCAGCAGCAGCGTGGCGACGAGGGTCGATCCGAGCGCGATGAGATGATGGCTCGTGTAATCGACACTGATCATGTCGGTGCGCGACTTGTAGCCATCGATGAGGTAAAGCGCCACGACGAGGATCGCGAACGGCGCCAGCAATGGCAGAAAGATTATTTCGGGCTCATTGGGGCGGTGCAGGTAACCGGCCACCGCCAAGTTGAACGCCAGCACCAGCGCAGCGAGATCAAGCAAGGCTAAAAGAATGGCGAAGCGACGATGGTGGGCCATGGATAATTTCAGGTGACGGAATCTGAGCCGGAAAGAGGCAAGCGACTTTCAATATCAGTGGAGGCAGTATGCAGAAGCTTGCGCCAATCTGCAACGGCGCGTTCGACCCCGCCGGTCTCGCGATGAAATCCCTCCGCTGCCTCGCTCCAGGCCTGCTGGCGCGCCGGATCGCCCTGGAGGGAGCGAATGGTCTCGGCGAGCAGGGCCGTTTCTTCACGGGAAAAAACCGCGCCCATCCCGCGCCCGGCGATGAGTTGCGCCAGTGCGCAGTCGCGCGGCCCGACAAACAGCACCGGCCGGCCGATGGCGGCGATGCCATGGAGCTTGCTGGGGAAAACCAGCGGTTCGCAACCCGGCCGCAGGGTCACGAAATGCACGTCGCCCAGCGCCAGGGTTTCCGCCAACTGAGCCCGGGGTTGGGCCGGAAAAAACCGGACGTTGTTCAGCCAGCGTTTTTGCGCGGCGGTTTCGAGTGCGTCGCGTTGGGCGCCATCG
>DASYOA010000223.1:0-4588 GCA_036008265.1 Opitutaceae bacterium | reverse complement strand
GATCTTGCACAACCGTTGCAAGTTGAGGCGGTGGCGGCCGAGTTAGAAGAAATTCTTAATCACGGCCAGCCTGCAGGGAAAATCCTGCTCATCAACAACAGCGGCTTTGGTTCCTACGGGGCGTTTCCCGAACCGAACCTGGCGCACCAGCTGGGGATGATCGACGTGAACATGCGTGCCTTGGTGCAACTTACTGGACTGTTGCTGCCGGTGCTGCGCACGCGGGGCGGGGTGGTGATGAATATCGCCTCGACCGCGGCTTTCCAGCCCACGCCCTGGATGGCGACGTACGGGGCGACCAAGGCTTTCGTGCTGCACTGGAGCCTCGCGCTCGACGAGGATCTGCGCGGCAGCGGCGTGCGCGCGTTGGCGGTGTGCCCGGGGCCGACCGCGACAAATTTTTTCAAGGCCGCCGGCCTCAAGCAATCATTGCTGCCCGCGGACTCGCGCGAAACCTGCGAACAGGTCGTGATGAACTCGCTGCGCGCCCTGGCGGCGGGCAAGGGCCAGGTCGTCAGCGGCTGGCGCAACAAAATCCTGGCTTCAATTGGCGCCAGGGTGCCCAAGCCCCTGGCCGCGCGAATCGCGGCCAAGGTCATTGCGCATTACCGGCCATCCCAGGAAAAGCCATGATGGTCGTGGGCGAGGGCACGCAATGGGGCCGCCTGCCGCAGGGGCCGGTGCGGATGATCGAATCCGCCGAACTCCGTGGGTGGGTGGTTTTTGAGGACGCGCGCCTGCTGGTCATTAACAAACCGGGCGACGTTGTCTGTCATCCGTCGAAGGCCGGGCCGTGGTCGAGCCTGGTCGGCGCGATCCGCGAGGAATTCGGCCTCGCCATGGCTCACCTGGTCTTTCGCCTCGATCGCGAAACCAGCGGGGTGGTTGTGTTTGCCAAGGACGCGGCGACGGCCGGCCGACTGCAGAAAGCGGTGCAGCGCCAGCGCGTGAAAAAAAGCTACCTGGCGATCTTGACGGGCGCGTTGCGCGAGCCCGTGACCGTCAATCAACCGCTGGGCGACGACGAGGCCGGCCCGGTTTTCGTGAAATCGATGGTGCGGCCGGACGGCCAGGTGGCCGTGACGCATTTTGCGCCGCTGGCCTCATCCGATGGTTTCACGCTTGCCCGGGTGGCGCTCGAAACCGGCCGCAAGCACCAGATCCGTGCACACGCGCAATGGCTCGGACACAGCGTCGTCGGCGACAAAATCTACGGCCCGGATGCGCGGCTGTTTTTGGAATTTATCGCGACGGGCTGGACGCCCGCACTCGCGGAGAAGCTGTTGCTATCGCGACAGGCGCTGCACTGCGCGGAGATCGATTTACAGCCTGTCCTGAGCACGTCGAATGGGCTGGCAGCTGAGCCCCATGTCTTCCGCGCACCGCTGCCGGCGGACTTGGCGGAATTCTGCGCGCAGCATGGGTTGAGCGCGCCCGCCTGAACCCGCCGCGCGCAAATCACAAGCGCCAATACCCAAACGCCAAAAAATAGAAAATCCAGCCTGTCCGCCTCGGCTGATTGGTAATCTGAGGTTTCTTTGGAGTTTGGCGTTTGGAATTTGCAGTTTGATTTAACCCCGGGTGGTTTTCATGAGTTAAGACCCATTACAAAAGATATGTCCCAAGTCCGCGTTCGTTTTGCCCCGAGTCCCACCGGGTTTTTCCACATCGGCAGCGCCCGCACTGCGCTGTTCAGCTGGCTTTATGCGCGCCACACCGGCGGCGTGTTCATCCTGCGCATCGAGGACACGGACAAGGAACGCAACGGCGAGGCCTTCCTCAACGTCATCTATGACAGCCTGACGTGGCTCGGGCTCAACTGGGACGAGGGCCCGAAGGTCGGCCCGTGCGGCGGTGGCGATCACGGGCCGTACCGCCAGAGCGAACGCGCGCATATTTATCGCGAGTACCTGGAGAAACTAAAGGCCACGGGTCGCACCTACGAAAAGGAAGGCGCGGTGTTTTTTAAAATCTCTGGCGAGCCGCAGGTCATCGAGGACGCCATCCGCGGCCGCGTCGAGCGCACCGAGGAAAAAGACTTCGTCGTCGTGCGGTCGGACGGCAACCCGGTGTTTCATCTGGTGAATGTGGTCGATGACATCAGCATGGGCATCACGCACGTCATTCGCGGCGAGGACCATCTGTCGAACACGAGCAAGCACACGGAGCTGTTCAAGGCCTTCAGCGTGCCGCTGCCGATTTATGCGCACATTCCGTTGATCCTAAAACAGAACGGGCCGGGCAAGATGTCGAAGCGCGACCAAGGGGCGCTGATCGAGGAATACCAGAAACGCGGATTCCTGCCCGAGGCGCTCGTCAACTTCCTGTGCCTGCTGGGCTGGAATCCGGGCGACGACCGCGAGAAGATGCCCATCGCCGAAATCATCCGGCTCTTCGATTTGCCCGGCGTGAACCAGAGCAATGCGCGCTTCGACGAGAAGAAACTTGCGCACATGAACATGCTCTACCTGCTGGAATTGCCGGCCGATCAGTTTCTGCAGCGTGCGCGGGATTATTTCATGCGGCAGGGCCTGGGAGCGGTGTTCGCGAACGAGGTGCATTTCCGCGAGGTGATGCTGCTCAGCCAGCCGAAGATCAAGGCGATCGAGGAGCTGCCGGCCTACACGAATTATTTTTTCACCGACGATTTTGTCATCGATCCGAAAGTCCGCGAAAAAGTGATGGCCAAAGGCGACCCGAAGGCGCGCCTGGCGGAGCTATTCACAGTTTTGCAGACGACCGATTTCTCCAGTGATTCGGCCATCGAGGAAGCGATCAAGGCGCTCGCGGCCAGGAATGGGCTCGGCTTTGGCGATTACCAGGCGGTGGCGCGGCTCGCGGTGTCCGGCACGAACGTCGGGCCGAGCATTACCAGCATGTTCCGCGTCCTCGGCCGCGACCGCGTGCTCAAGCGGGTGGAACGGTTTCTGATTGGGTGAAGGTAGGCGCCTTTGTCTTGTTTGAGATCGAAAAGGTAGGGCGTGACCGCCGGGCGCGCCGTTGAACAATTGTAGCCGGGGTCGCTGACCCCGGCACCGGCCTCGGCGAGGCCGGCTACATTGAGCACGTCGGGATGCCGCGCTTCACCAGCAATCGAGCACTTGGTTTCAAAGCTTGCTTTGAATGAATCTCAGCAGCGCCGGATATTCATTGATTGCGGGAAACTGCGGAAATTTTTCCACAACGTTGGCGGGCGCGTGAAACAGGATGCCGTGGTCGGCCTGGATCAGCATGCTGGTGTCGTTGAACGAGTCGCCGACCGCGATGACCGTATAGTTGAGCGCCTGCAGCGCCTGCACGGACTGGCGTTTCTGGTCCGGCTGGCGGAGTTGGTAGCCGGTGATGCGGTCGTTCGCCACGATGAGCCGGTGGCAAAAGAGAGTAGGCCACTTGAGCTGGCGCAGGAGTGGCTGGGCGAATTGCTCAAAGGTGTCGGACAGGATGATTGCCTGGGTTTGCGCGCGAAGCGCATCCAGGAACTCGACCGCGCCGGGCAGGGGCGAAAGCGTGCCGATGACTTCCTGGATTTTCGACAGGGTGATGCCATGGCGGTCGAGAATATCCATTCGGTAGTGCATGAGCTTGTCGTAATCGGGCTCGTCGCGCGTGGTGCGGCGCAGTTCGGGCAGGCCGGTGCGCTCGGCGACGGCGATCCAGATCTCCGGGGTAAGGACGCCCTCCATGTCGAGGGTAACGATGGTTTGCTTCATGGTTGAGCTGGAAAAAGGAATTGAGTCACAAAATCCGGGTTTGGTTAACCACTGATGGGCACTGATTGTCACTGATGACCAACCAAGGCATTTTGCACAGAAGGCAACAAAGGGAACGAAGAGCAGTAAAGTTGGCGATGGCTTTCCCTTTCTTGGTTAACTTCGTTGCCTTCTGTAAAAACCTCATAGGTGTTTTATCAGTGTCCATAAGTGGTAATCAGTGGTTCATAATCCTCGTTTGGCTATCCGTATCTATCGGTGTAATCTGTGATGAATCTGGGTTCAGGTTGCTGCCTTCGCCCAGGTGTCCCTCAGCGTGATGGTACGGTTGAAAATCAGTTGAGAGTTGAGAGCTGAGGGTTGAGAGTCCTTGGGATCGAGCGCGAAGTAGCCGAGGCGTTCAAATTGAAAACGCTGGTCGGCGCGCGCCTCCTGGAGGGAGGGTTCCAGCTTCGCGGTCACGACTTCGAGCGAATGGGGATTGATGTGCTGCTTGAAATCGCCGTCGGCGTCCGGCTCGGGCACGGTGAAGAGGCGGTCGTAAAGGCGCACCTCGGCCTCGATGGCGTGGGTGGCGCTGACCCAGTGGATGGTGCCTTTGACTTTTTTGGCGGCGGTGGGGCCACCCGTGCGCGAGTCGAGGTCGGCGGTGCAGCGCAGCTCGGTGATTTTGCCCGCGGCGTCTTTCACCACCTCGTCGCACTTGATAATGCAGGCGTACTTGAGCCGCACTTCGCCGCCGGGTTTCAGGCGGAAATATTTCGGCGGCGGCGTTTCCATGAAGTCATCGCGCTCGATGTAAATCTCGCGGCTGAAAGGGATGGCGCGGGAACCGGTTTCCGGGGCCTCGGGATTGTTCACGGCGCTGAGTTCCTCGA